>NZ_JBDQZI010000007.1:0-199353 GCF_042920265.1 Lysinibacillus sp. KU-BSD001
GTTTTTAATACGGATTCTTAAATGATCCCAGGGGCTGTTCGGCTTTCCTTCACTTCTACTATAAAAAAATAGTAGCACAAACCATGGCCGTGGTTTGTACTACTAATGTTAGTATGTTTTTTATTAAAATTTTTTTTGAATCCATTCATTTGCTTCGAGCCAGTTGTTGACACGAATTACATTTGAAGGGATAGATAACTGGTTATATGGTGTATTAAATAGCAACACCGGAATATTTAGTTCCTCTGCAATCATAACGGCATTATCATGTTTGTCTTCGAAAAACGCATCAACCTGATATTGGCGAGCCGCTGCAATTTTATCGTGACTGCCGATGAGTTCGATATGGTGATAAGGAATTTGTTGCTCTTGGAACCAATTCGTTG
Source organism: Lysinibacillus sp. KU-BSD001 (assembly GCF_042920265.1). Taxonomy (NCBI): domain Bacteria; kingdom Bacillati; phylum Bacillota; class Bacilli; order Caryophanales; family Bacillaceae; genus Lysinibacillus; species Lysinibacillus sp. KU-BSD001. The sequence continues at coordinate 387 of NZ_JBDQZI010000007.1, forward strand.
TCACATCAAAAACATTTTCGCCACGAGCTGAGATATAAAATAGCTCATATACATTTTCCCAGGCATTTAAAATTTGTTTTGCATGTGTTGCTGCTTCACTTACTGCATACATAGCTGGTTCATTTTCCTTAAACCATGCGTTAAAGCTAGCGCGGTCGATTGGATGGGGGAATGCGCTTAAAAAATCATATTCGACTACATCGTTCAGTGTAATATTGACGTTGTACTCTTTATTAATATGTGGAATTAATGTCGCAGGGCATGTGACTGTTCCATCAATATCAATCCCAAAGCGTGGTTTTGTTTTGGATGTCACGCGGAAACACCTCTCTTATGCATTCGCTTTTGTGTCAGCTTCACGCTGTTGTGCCATTTCAGCAGCCAGCTTATCAATTTCTTTTTTCAATTCGTCTACCATCGTTTCTTCAGGTACTTTACGCACTGTTTTCCCTTTCATGAATAGAAGGCCTTCACCACGCGCACCAGCAATCCCGATATCTGCTTCACGAGCTTCCCCAGGACCATTTACCGCACAACCTAATACAGCTACTTTTAATGGTACATTTAATTTTGAAATATATTCTTCTACTTCGTTTGCAATCGAGATCAGGTCAATTTCAATACGACCACAAGTAGGGCAAGAAATTAATGTCGCCATATTCGATGCAAGACCGAATGATTTTAGTAATTCACGTGCGACTTTTATTTCTTCTACTGGGTCTGCTGAAAGTGAAATACGAAGTGTGTTACCGATGCCTTTTGAAAGAATAGCACCAAGACCAGCAGCTGATTTTACTGTACCAGCAAATAGGGTACCTGATTCTGTAATACCTAAGTGTAGCGGATAGTCAAATGCTTGTGCCGCTTTTTCATAGGCTTCAATCGCTAAGTTTACATCAGAAGCTTTCATCGACACGATAATGTCGTGGAAGTCTAGGTCTTCTAAAATTTTAATATGGTGTAGCGCTGATTCAACCATCCCATCAGCTGTAGGGTAGCCGTATTTTTCTAAAATATGGCGCTCTAATGAACCTGCATTTACACCGATACGAATCGGAATATTTTTCGCTTTCGCTGCGTTAACAACTGCTTCTACCTTTTCACGACGACCGATATTCCCTGGATTAATACGAACTTTATCAATGCCGTTTTCGATCGCTTTTAATGCTAAACGGTAGTCAAAGTGAATATCTGCAACAAGCGGAATGTTAATTTGTTTTTTAATATCGGCAATCGCATCAGCTGCGCGCTCATCAGGAACAGCTACACGCACGATTTGACAACCAGCTTCTTCTAAACGTTTAATTTCTGCAACAGTGGCTTCTACATCATGTGTTTTTGTTGTACACATACTTTGAATAACTACTTCATTGTTACCACCAATCGTTAAATTACCAACACGTACAGGGCGTGTTTTTGTACGGTGAACGATTTCACTCATTTCATTTCTCTCCTTTTCGGGCTTTAATACATAAGCCGTCACTGAAACCTATTTTAGCAGTCTGTGAAAGTAAAAAACAAGGAAGAATAACTGATTTATTATTTTTCACAACGATTTACTGGTTTTATCGGGATTAAAACTTCTTCCCCAGCAACTAATGATTGCTTTTCAAGATGTGGATTATATCGAAAAAATAGAGTAAGTCGTTCGGATTGAGAGATATTATATTCGTAAGGTACTGCCGCAAATAAACTATGAATGGTATCGTTTGGAGTGACTTTTACACGTACGGTTTCATATTCAACTATTTGTACACAATCGCCTTCGTAAAACTCTGCTAAAGGTAATGTACCTTCCTGTAAGTCAATTTTAATAACGGCGACAACAACAAAAAATAGAACAGTCCATAAAAGTAAACGCAAAAAAATCCCTCCTTGCACAACACTATATGTGTGAATGAGAGATTCATGCTTATTTTTAGGACTGTTTTGGATATTTTGTTAAAGCAATGATGATAAATAACATTGTGATAAAGATTCCTATTAAAGTAGTCCACGTGCCTGATAATTGGAACATCTCAGAGAGAATGGAAATGAGTATTGCCCATGTAGCAGCAAACGCAGCTGTACGCCAAATATGACGATATTCACCGCGGCGTTTCATGATTTTGCTGAAAAAATAACCAGCCAATGCATATAAACTAATACGCGCAAAAATTAATAGCGTCGTAAAAATAAATAAGAAAATAAAAGCAAATGGGTAAAGTAACCACTGAATATCAGCAATGTACTCCGTTAAGCCATCGATGTTTAGTACATTTTCGTTAACCCCTGTTGTAAATTGCCCGAATGAAAAAGCGGTTATAAGGGTAATCAATATAAACACATATTGAATAACTTTTCCAATGGATAAAATGCGGTATGCGGCTAATTTTTTAGGGTTTATTAAACTATCAATAAATAATTGTGAGTGTTTCATGTCATTTCTCCTCCACACGCAAGTTTAACATGAAAAGTGTAGAAGGAAAATGAACATTGCTTGAAACCTTTTGGCGTATTGTACGTAAATCGAATAGAAAGGAGAGGTTTTATGGATATCGTTGCATGGATTTTAATCATTGCATTTTTTGCGATCGCATTTATTGGGCTCATTTATCCAATTATTCCATCGGTGCTGTTTATAGTAGGTGGATTTGTCGTATACGGTTTATTTTATAGCTTTAGTGAACTACCTTGGTGGTTTTGGCTGATTGAAATATTATTAGTTGTATTATTATTTGGCGCAGATACAGTTTCGAATTTAATTGGTGTCAAGAAATTTGGTGGCTCAAAAGCAGGCATGTGGGGAAGTACAATCGGATTGTTAGTTGGACCGTTTGTCATTCCGTTTGCTGGTATTTTAATTGGTCCGTTTTTAGGGGCGGTAATAGCAGAGCTACTGATCACGAAATCAGATTGGGAACAAGCATTAAAAACAGGCGTTGGTTCGCTAGTTGGCTTTTTAACATCGGTTGTCACAAAGGGGATTTTGCAAGCAATTATGATTATATTGTTTGTGATCGCCATTTAACTTCCCTAAATTTCCGTCAAAAGGCTGATTTGCCATTTTGAGTGCTTTTTTAGTTGAACGTCTGGGCTAATTTTGATACCTTAGTTAATGGAATCATATTAATTTTATTTATTTCAAGGAGGAACTTAATTATGGCTTACAAATTACCAGAATTAACTTATGCTTACGATGCATTAGAACCACATATCGATGCACGCACAATGGAAATCCACCATTCTAAACACCACAATACGTATGTAACAAACTTAAACGCAGCAGTAGAAGGTACTGAATTCGCTGAAAAAGACATCAACGAACTAATTGCGAACTTAGACGCTCTACCAGCGGATAAGCAAACAGCTGTACGTAACAACGGTGGCGGTCACGCAAACCACACATTATTCTGGGAAGTAATCGCGCCAGGCGGTTCGAATACACCAGTTGGTGAGGTTGCAAAAGCAATCGACGCTAAATTCGGTTCTTTCGATGCATTCAAAGAAGAGTTCGCTAAAGCGGCAACAACTCGTTTCGGTTCAGGTTGGGCTTGGTTAATCGTTGAGGGTGACGGTGTAGCTGTAACATCAACTCCAAACCAAGACTCTCCAGTAATGGAAGGTAAAACACCAATCTTAGGTTTAGACGTGTGGGAGCACGCTTACTACTTAAACTACCAAAACCGTCGTCCAGACTACATCACTGCATTCTGGAACGTAGTGAACTGGGACGTAGTAGAGAAAAAGTTCCAAGAAGCTAAATAATAAAAATTTCTGCACTGAAAGCGAAGCGACAGGTGCAAAGTAATCGCGAAGATTTTAGCTGTTCTTCGAAATCTATAGTTTGCTATTCATATAAAAAATACCTCTAATGCTAACATTAGAGGTATTTTCTATTGCCTAAAGTATAAGTGGATAGCGGCTAAATTAGTTTTTACGAAATGAACAGCGCAATAAAAAAAGCGCCTACCCCTAAAAGAACACTCCCGATCCAATACAAAGATGCCAACCCAAACTGCCGTGCTTTCACAAGTTGCAGCGTTTCATAGCTATATGTAGAAAAAGTTGTAAAGGCACCTAAAAAGCCAATCCCTACTAATTGATACAATGTATCGGCAACTTCACTGGCTATAACGATCCCTAATAAAAAAGCACCAACTATATTAACGATGCAAGTAGGAAATGGAAAGCCTTTATGAATAGTAGATAATTTTTTACTCACAATAAATCGACTAATCGCGCCAAAAAATCCACCAATCATGACATAAATCATGATGGAACACCTCCACTCCCGAGCTTATAGCCAATTAAGCTAAGAAAAAGGCCACCAATCATAGAACAACTAATGTAAAGAAAAGCGGTTCCATATAATTCACCAGAAACGAGTGTAGCCGTTTCATAGCTGAATGTAGAAAAGGTTGTAAAAGCACCAAGTACACCCGTTGTTAAAGCAAGTCGTATATGTGGATAGTTATTAAATAACGTTCCACTCAGAATAAAGCTAAGCAGGAAGCACCCAACTAAATTAGCGATCAATGTTGCGAGTGGAAATCCACCCTCATATATAACGGTTTGGCTTAGGCAATATCGGAGCAATGCGCCAACTACCCCTCCGACTCCAACAGCGAATAATTCCATGTAATTCACCTCGATGTATATCCTCTTTTATTATTTAACAAGATATCAGGAAAAATGGAAACCTTTTCGCGACCAACCTAGTCATTATTAAAAAGGGGTCTGCCGTAATCGCATCTTTTTTCTAATAGAAGATAATGTTATACTAAAGGGCATGGGTTTTTTAGCGTATTGGAAAGTATACGTTTCATGGATCCTCGAATAAGAACGATCTATAAGTGTTTATTTCCAACCTAGCCATGAAAAATGATTTCAAAACGGTTAAAAGATAAACCCGATTGCATTATAAAAAATCTATCCACAATTTTTATCGGAAAAATATAATTTGAAATAGTTTCAAAGAAAGGGGAACGGAAGGTGCGAAAACCGATACCAAATAACAACAATAAGAATGCTAAAGCAAAACAACGTGCAAACTTAACATTCCGCATGAACATCCTTTTCTTTTCAATCTTTTTATTGTTCTCAATATTGATTTTTCGTCTAGGCTACTTGCAAATTGTCAAAGGGGAAGATTATGTACTTGAATTAGAGCGAACAGAAGAAGTACGTGTCAACACAAGTGTGCCGCGTGGGCGTATTTATGATCGGTACGGTCGTATTTTAGTTGATAATCAGCCTGAAAATGCCATTACGTATACGAAACTGCCAACGACGAAAAGAGATGAAATGTTAGAGGTGGCAAAAGATTTAGCGCAATTGATCGATATGCCGACAAATCGTGTAACGTATCGCGACAAGCAAGACTTTTGGATTTTGAATAATAATGAGGCAGCCAAAGAAAAAGTAACGGATAAAGAAATGCAAGAATTCCGTAAAGCGAATGAAAATATTGAAGAAAGTGAAGTCGATAAAGAATATAATCGTCGTATTCTCGAACGGATCACGGACGAAGAATTAGCGCAGCTAACGGATTTTGATTTAGAAGTGCTAGCCATTTACCGTGAGATGACGTCAGGCTATAATTTATCGCCACAAATTATTAAAAGTGAAAATGTAACGGATGCAGAATTTGCCCTAGTATCCGAACGATTATCAGAATTACCGGGTGTCAATACGACAACCGATTGGAAACGTGTGCGTTTAGCATCGCTCGCTGTCCTTGGACGTACAACAACACCGAGCAAAGGGATTCCGAAAAGTAAGTTAAACTACTACCTCGCTCGAGAATATTCGCGAAATGATCGTGTGGGGGAAAGTTATTTTGAAGCGGAGTATGAAGAGTTATTACAAGGTGAAAAATCCGTTGTCAAAAACTTAACAAATAAAAAAGGCGAAGTTGTTGAAACAATTACAACCTATGCAGGCGAACCAGGGAAAGATTTAGTTACAACGCTTGATATGGAATTGCAACAAGAAGCAGAGCGTATTGTTGAAAAATATTTATTGCAAATGAAAGCTTCAGGCGGTTCTTCACTGTTAGACAGAGCATTTTACGTTATGATGGATCCGAATACAGGTGAAATTTTAAGTATGGTTGGCAAGAAAATCGAGTATGACGAAGAAACGCGAGAGCGCTATATGATTGATTATTCTTATGGCGCCTTTACAACCGCTTATGAAGCAGGTTCGGCGGTGAAGGCCGCAACAGTATTAACCGCTTATCATGAAGGGGTTATTTCACCAGGAACCGTTTTAGTCGATCAGCCTATTTTACTAGCAGGTACACAGCCAAAAAGCTCCGTATTTAACCGTGGTGGCGCCATTGCGATGAATGACGTAAGAGCTTTAGAACAATCATCCAACTCGTATATGTTCCAACTAGCCATTAAAATGGGGGGGACGAACTATTACCGTAATATGGGGCTAAGATTGAAAGATGATACACTGCAACGTATGCGCAACGGTTATGCGCAGTTTGGTTTAGGGGTTGAAACAGGTATTGATTTACCGGGAGAAATGACGGGATACCAAGGGGTAATGGATACGCCGGGTAAAATGCTCGACTTAGCAATTGGCCAGTTTGATACGTATACGCCACTTCAGCTCGCACAGTATATTTCTACTATTGCCAATGGTGGTTATCGTATTCAGCCACGATTACTAAAAGAAATCCGTAACCCTTCTGCTGATGGTGAAAAGCTTGGCACATTAGTGGAAGAAGTACAGCCGAAAATTTTAAATCGTATTTCTAACACAGATGCAGAAATTGCGCAGGTAAAAGAAGGCTTACGTCGCGTGTATGTCGGTTCTTATGGTTCCGCTAGAAGTAAATTTTATGATACACCTTATACAGCAGCAGGTAAAACAGGTACGGCAGAGGTAGTATATTACGGACCACAAAAGGAGCGCTACGGTACAGAAGTGTTAAGCCTTATTCATGTTGGTTTTGCGCCATATGAAAATCCTGAAGTAGCGTATGCCGTAGTCATTCCTTGGGCTACGACAAACCACAATAGATATACATCGTATAATAACTATATTGCTAGAGAAGTGTTAGATGCTTATTTTGCACTAAAAGAAAAGCGTGCAAGTGATGGGAAATTAGCTAATACCGTAGAGCAAGACATTTTACCAGCTCTATCAAAAGACATTCTGGATGAAGATGAAGAAGAAGAAAAAGTAAATGAATAATAATAAAAGGAGTGATTTCATAGGCGTAGGTCTAGGAAATCGCTCCTTTTTACGTGACATGCGATGTTTGAAATTTACATTGTTTCACACTAATTTACGCACGCTTAACAATTCATTTATATGTTCTCAATAATACGAATCTATAGTGAAACTTGTAAGAATACTTACTTTGATTTGGAGGACATTCACAATGAAAAAATGGAAGTACTTAACAATGACAGCGGTATTAGGTTCTGCACTACTATTAGGAGCATGTGGTGATGACAAAGATTCAACAACTGCAAACGGTGCAGAAACAGAAACAGAAGAAGGCGCAGCACAATTATCAGGTGATGTACTAGGTGACGGTTCATCTACTGTAGCACCAATTATGGAGGCGATCGTAGAAGAATACGCAGGTGTACAACGTGATGTGCGCGTTTCTGTCGGCGTATCAGGTACTGGTGGTGGGTTCGAAAAATTCATCAACGGTGAAACAGATTTTTCAAATGCCTCTCGTCCTATTAAAGATTCAGAAGCTCAAAGCTTAAAAGATGCAGGCATTGACTATACAGAATTCGAGATTGCTTACGATGGTTTATCTGTCGTGATTCACCCAGAAAACACTTGGGCTAAGGATTTAACAGTAGACCAATTAAAAAAACTTTGGGTAGAAGATGGCACAACAAAGAAATGGTCTGATATCGACCCATCTTGGCCAGCTGAAGAAGTAGTATTTTACTCACCAGGTTCTGATTCTGGTACGTATGACTACTTTGATGAAGTAATTCTAGATGGTGAAGATTTAGTGAAAACAGCAACATTATCAGAAGATGATAACGTATTAGTACAAGGTGTTGTTGCTGATAAAAATGCGATTGCATTCTTCGGTTATGCTTACTACTTAGCAAACCAAGATAAGTTACAAGTTGTAGCTGTAGATGGTGTAGAACCAACGAATGAAACGATTGAATCAGGCGAATATTCACCATTATCACGTCCACTTTACGTATACGTGAAAAATGAAGCTTTAAAAAATGAAGCAACATATGACTTCGTTAAATTCGCACTTGAAAATGCAGGCGACATGGCAGAACTAACAGGTTATGTACGTTCACCACAAGCAAAATATGATGAAGGTTTAGCGGCACTAGAAGCATTAAAATAAAAAAGCGCGTGTGGTAAGACCGACTTACCGCACGTTTTTTTCTAAAAAAGAACCGTGCCACTTCGTCACAATTTTGATCTAGACTTTTCATATTAAGAAAGGGAGATAGTATGGCTAATCAATCGGTACAGTCAATGATTGCTGCTTCCCGTAACAAAAAAGGCAAGAAAATCGTTGAAAAATTTGTACCTATTGCCTTATTTGCAGCAGCAGCGCTTTCAGTCCTAACAACGTTTGGGATTGTATTTACACTGATTTTCGAAACATTTGAATTCTTTACACGTATTTCCATTACAGATTATCTATTTGGCACAGAATGGTTGCCTTTCTCAGGGAAAGATCCTTTATATGGGGTATTACCATTAATTTTAGGGACGTTTAAGGTGACATTTATAGCGATTATAGTAGCGGTACCATTAGGGCTTGGTGTAGCTATTTATTTAAGTGAATATGCATCCGATAAGGTGCGCCGAATTGTTAAACCGATTTTAGAAGTATTAGCTGGTGTACCAACCATTGTGTATGGTTTCTTTGCTTTAACATTTGTGACGCCAGTGCTTCAACAAATCATTCCATCGTTAAAAATTTTTAATGCATTAAGCCCTGGGATTGTTGTAGGGATTATGATTTTACCGATGATTGCCTCGATGTCAGAGGATGCGATGAGCTCAGTACCGAATTCGATTCGTGAAGGTGCACTTGGCTTAGGCTCTACAAAGTTTGAAGTAGCGATTAAAGTCGTTTTACCTGCCGCACTATCAGGTATCGTGGCATCTGTTGTATTAGCCGTTTCACGTGCCATTGGTGAAACGATGATCGTATCTTTAGCAGGGGGATCAACACCACTCTTTGACTTTGGTTTTACAGGCTCTATCCAAACGATGACAGCTTATATTGTACAAGTAACAACAGGTGATGCTGGTTACGGCACAACGATTTACTATTCGATTTATGCAGTAGGATTTACATTATTTATTTTCACATTAATAATGAATTTACTAGCACAATACATTTCAAAACGCTTCAGAGAGGAGTATTAAGATGAAATATATAGATAATACTGCTGTGATGAAGCGAATGGGCAAACGCTTAACGCTCAACAAAGTATGGAAGGCATTATTCATTGTAGCAACAAGCTTTGCGCTTATTTCATTAGCTGTTTTGTTATTTCGTATTTTCTCCCAAGGAATCGGTTATTTGAATGTTGATTTCTTAACAAATTTTGCTTCCCGTATTCCTGAAAAAGCAGGGATTAAGGCAGCCTTAATTGGATCGATTTGGCTTATGTGTGTTGTTGCACCCGTGTCGATTATTTTAGGTGTATCGACAGCCATTTATTTAGAAGAGTATGCAAAGAAAAATAAATTGAATGATTTTATCCGCATGAACATTTCCAATTTAGCAGGTGTACCGTCGATTGTATTCGGTTTACTTGGGTTAACGATTTTTGTGCGAATGATGGATTTAGGCAAAAGTATTTTAGCTGCTGGTTTTACGATGAGTTTACTTATTTTACCTGTCATCATTGTAGCCGCGCAGGAAGCGATTCGTGCAGTACCAAATGAGCAACGTGAAGCATCGTACGGTATGGGCGCAACAAAATGGCAAACGATTGTCCGTGTTGTGTTACCATCTGCGATTCCAGGGATTTTAACGGGTAGTATTTTAGCCCTTTCCCGAGCAATCGGGGAAACAGCACCGCTTGTTGTAATCGGGATTCCTGTTATTCTACAATTCCTACCAACAGGTATTATGGATTCGTTTACGGCATTACCTATGCAAATTTTCGACTGGGCTAAGCGACCTCAGGAAGAGTTTCAATACGTGGCAGCAGCGGGCATTATTGTGTTAATGACCGTGCTGGTGTTAATGAATTCGATTGCGGTATTGATTCGAAATAAGTTCCAAAAACGTTATTAAGGAGTGTGTACGATGGTACATGTAGCAGAAAAGGTGACACCGAAGATTATCGTCAATGAGCAAAAGCCTACACTTGCAACATCGACAAAGAAAGATGTCGTATTTGCAACGAGAAATTTTGATTTATGGTATGGCGAACATCATGCCCTAAAAAATGTGAATGTTGATATTTTAGAAAATGAAGTAACGGCTGTAATTGGTCCTTCGGGTTGTGGGAAATCTACGTATGTAAAGGCATTAAATCGTATGGTGGAATTAGTGCCGATCGTACGTACAACAGGTGAAATTAACTATCGTGGTCGCAATATTTTCGATAGTAATTACGAAGTAGAAGAGTTACGTACGCGTGTAGGGATGGTATTCCAAAAGCCAAACCCATTCCCAAAATCGATTTATGATAATATTGCGTATGGTCCACGTATTCACGGTATTAAAAATAAAAAAACATTAGATGAAATCGTGGAGAAGTCGTTGCGCGGAGCCGCGATTTGGGATGATGTAAAAGATCGTCTTCATCAAAATGCTTACGGTTTATCAGGTGGACAGCAGCAACGTATTTGTATCGCGCGTTGTTTAGCGATTGAGCCAGATGTGATTTTAATGGATGAGCCGACTTCTGCATTAGATCCAATTTCTACGTTAAAGGTAGAGGAGCTTGTGCAAGAATTAAAAGAGAAATACTCGATTATTATTGTAACGCATAATATGCAACAAGCTGCCCGTATTTCTGATAAGACCGCGTTCTTCCTAAATGGTGAAATTATTGAATTTGATCAGACTGATAAAATCTTCTCTACTCCAACAGATCAACGTACAGAGGATTATATTTCAGGTCGCTTCGGATAAGGGGGAGAAAAGCATGTCAGTTCGTGAAAGATTCGAGAATGATTTACAAAGCGTACAGCAAGAATTGCTTCATTTATGTAATAAATCAATCGATGCATTGGAGCTCGCTTTCAAAGCATTTACAGAGAAAAATATTGATTTAGCATTAGAAATTATTGATATGGATATCGAGATTAACCGTCTAGAAGAGGAAATTAATGATCGTGTTATCTTACTTATCGCGAAGCAGCAACCAGTGGCAAGAGATTTACGTCGCTTAATGGTGATGGTCAAAGCTTCCGCTGATATGGAACGTGTTGGCGACTATGCGGTTAATATTGCGAAAGAAACGATTCGTATCGGGAAAGAACCGTTTATTACACCAATCGAAACGTTGGAAGATATGCACTTCCGCACGGTATCCATGTTGCGACAAATTTTAGAGGCATTTGTTGAAGAGAACACAACGAAAGCAAAGGAAATTGCGGATTTAGACGATCAAGTAGATGAACTATACGGCGATACAGTAAGTAATTTACTTCGCTTAACAAGTGTTTCAACGGAAAATATTTCGCAAATTACGTATTTATCATTTATCGCACGTTATATTGAGCGTTGTGCAGACCATGCGACAAATATTGCAGAGCATTTGTTTTATTTAGTCAAAGGTGAGCATTATGAATTAAATAACTAATAGCAGGACCCTTTCCGTTCACGCGGAAAGGGTTTGTTCTTTTTATGTATCATTGAATTGCTTTTTATTTCCCGCGTACAATAAGAGTAAGGGGGAGGAGAAGCATGAAAACGGTAGGGTTACTTGGGGTACCGATGGATTTAGGGCAAGCAAGACGTGGGGTCGATATGGGACCTAGTGCTATTCGGTATGCGGGTGTAGAAGAACGCCTCAAGAAGTTACATTATACAGTCGTTGATTATGGCGATATTGTCGTGAAGGGACGCTGTGTATCTCGCCAAGGAGATGCTCATTTGAAAAATTTACAGTCTGTTGTTGATGCAAGTTTAGCAGTAAAAGAGCGTGTTTTAAACATGCTAGGTGACGGGGTATTTCCGCTCATTTTTGGGGGCGATCATAGTATTTCAATTGGTACATTAGCTGCGATAAACACGTTAAAAAAGAATTTAGGGGTCATTTGGTATGATGCGCACGGTGATTTAAATATTCCCGAAACGTCGCCGTCAGGCAATATCCACGGTATGCCATTAGCCGTCAATTTAGGTTTAGGGCATCCCCTGCTGACATCTATTGGTTCTAGTAAACTAAAGCCACAAAATATTGTGTTAATAGGTGCGCGTGCATTAGATGATGGAGAAAAGGAACTGATTCATCAATTAGGCATTAAAGTATTTACGATGCATGAAATCGATAAGCTTGGTATGACAGCTGTGATGGAACAAACGATTGATTATTTAAAACAAACAGATGGCGTCCATTTATCGCTCGATTTAGATGCGCTTGATCCGATAGAATGTCCAGGGGTAGGGACACCGGTGCTTGGCGGGATTACATATCGCGAAAGCCATTTAGCAATGGAGATGCTGGCAGAAAGCGGCCTCATTTCATCAGCGGAATTTGTAGAAGTAAACCCAATATTAGATCACCAGAATAAAACAGCCGAGGTTGCCGTTGCGTTAATTGGTTCACTATTCGGTGAAAAACTGCTGTAAAAAGAGTGGGTCGGAGTTATCTCAAGTGATTGCAACAATCGAGTAATCCGACCTGTTTTCCTTTTACCCTAAAAATTGTTTGATTGCCTTTAAAAATGCCTTGTCATCTTCAAGCATACCAATATGTCCAGTATTTGTAACAATTTTCTGGACGGCAATATTGTCCGTTTCAATCGGTGAAACAATTGTATCCTGTTGCCCTTCAATGACAAGGATCGGTGTAGATGTTTCATGGAGTAGCTGTGTTTGATTTGGGCGCTCTTTCATTGCTTGCAATGCAGCGATTAGCCCTTCTTTTGTTGCTTTGTAAGCGATATTCCGTGCAAACTCGATATGTTCATTAGCTGCTTCTTTACTAAAAAATGCATCAATGCTGTTGTCTACAAATGCTTTTACACCGTTTTGTTCAATTGCTTTTATTTGTCCATCGCGTTTTTTCTGTGTTTCAGCTGAATCAGGGGATGCCGAAGAATAAGCTAAAATTAGTTTGTCTATTTTCGCCATATTACGTTCGAGTGCAGCAAGTGCGATATAGCCGCCCATAGAATGTCCAAGCCATGCGGCATTTGCGATTTTTTCTTGTGTTAATACGTCGACAATCGCTTGTGCATAGTCGTATATCGTATAATTTCTTTGTTCCATTTTACTTTTTCCATGCCCAGGTAAATCAATCAGAACTAACTCATAATGTTGTTGTAATTCTTCAATGACATTATTAAAAATAGTTCTGTCTCCTAAAAAACCATGAATAATGACAAGCGTTTCATCGCCGCTTCCTTTCAGTTCATAATGCAACATTAAGATAACCTCCCATAATCTTTTGGCTTAGTGTTTCCTTCTTGCCTCAATAATTTAAACGTATTATCGATTTTTACGATTGTTTTTAGCACAAAAAAGTATAAAAAAAGACGGAATTTTTAGGTAATGGTGTTTTTCACGTATTATTTTTGTGCTATAGTGAGTACACAAGAAAGAGAGGGGCATTTTTATGACTACTTTTGATAATGTAACGTTACAAAAACAAGCAAATATTTACTTTGACGGGAAAGTAACGAGTCGTACTGTAGTATTTGCAGATGGAACTAAAAAAACACTAGGTATTATGTTGCCCGGAGAATACGAGTTTTCCACAGGTTTAAAAGAGGAAATGGAAATTTTAGCAGGTAAGCTGTCGTATAAACTTCAAGGAGCAGAGTGGGAAACGATTGATGAAAAAGGTGTATTTTACGTACCAGCTAACAGCTCTTTCCAACTAAAAGTAGAAACCGTAACAGATTACTGTTGCTCTTATTTAGCCGAATAATACATAAAAAAATGGTACGCAAAAAAGCGCACCATTTTTTCCGTTAAAGCAGTATGGGGATTTTATTTTAAAAATTCTTAATGAGCAAAATTTAAAACATATATTACCATTTTAGTAACCGTTGCTTTCCGCTGCGGCACTCGCTTTCCACGGGCGAGATCAAGCCTCCTCGTCGCTCATGCTTCGCTGCTCCTGTCGCTACGCTTTCGTCGCAAATAAATTTCCTGCGGGGTCTTGATTGTCTCGCTTTTCCCGTAGGAGTCTCGTGCCTCCGCTACAAGCAACTATTTTTCAATACAATAATCGATTGCTCAAAAATACTGAAAAATCCTTATTGAGTACAGTAAAGGCTAGACAGACTATACGCGCAAACGGAAAGAAAATGAGTTCTTTTAGAGAAGATAAATTTTTTCTAGAATATCGAGAAATATTCACATTTGCCGTAGCGCGCCATAGCCACAGGAGCCGGAACAGGAGATCCAAACAGGCCACTCCTGTTTTAGCTCCTGTGTAGGCTGTGGCAAAGCGCGGAGGCTACGATTATGTTTTCGTTTAATATCTGTTACTATTTACCTGGTATTTTTATGGTGTATTTTTGCTCATTACGAGTTAAAAACTTAATTCCTGTGCATTGTCAAGCACGTCTTGTGGAATCGTAATGCTGTCAATAGAGTTGAAATCATAATAGTCGATCGTAGAGCTTTGGTCGATCTTCATTGTCATGTCTTCCACATCCATTGTCATCGCCATATCCATGACCATATTCGTTAAGTCAAATGTCTCTTTATCAATTGTGAGTACGTATTTTGCATTTTCAATTTTTGTTCCCTCTAAGCCAGTTGTTAATTCTTCAGGTGTTTCTCCTAGTGTAGACTGTATTTGTTCAAGTAAAAAGTTCATAAATTTGTCACCTTCAGCATTTAGCGTTAAAATAAAATTATCATCTGTTTGTTCGAAGGTGAAATCCTTTACAAATTGTTCAAGTTGACGCAATTGTTCAGCTGCGTCGTTTTGCATCATACCAGCTTGACCTAGAATGGCTTCGTATTGCTCGCTTGGCATTTTAAACCATCCACCCATTGTTTCTTCATATATATAAAAACCGTCTTTTTCTGTCATATACATTTTAAGGGGCATTTTCATTTCTTCGCCAGATTCAGCATCAACCATAGCTGTTGTTCCTTCAGCGTATAGTTGAATAGGGTCGACGACTGTCTCCATTGTCATCTCGGAATTAGATGTCATGGCGAATGATTCATCACCCATTGACGTTTCCATCTCTTGAGAAATTTGCATATCTGCTTTTACACTTTTCATTTCTTGTTGACGTTCGATTGTTTTTTCAAATACTTGCTCTAGTGTTAAGTCAGAAGTGTTTGATGTATTTTCTTGAACGGTTGCTGTATTACCACATCCAGCAACAAGTACAGCTGATCCAATAGCCATTCCGATAAATAACTTTTTCTTCATACAAATCCATCTCCTTTAATTTAGTTCAATCTTATATACGGATGGAACGTGGAAAAAGTTTCAAAAAATAAAAAGCATAATATTTTTTTATTTGGGCATACCGTATGTCGAAGGAGAAATTATTGCATAAACTGTTTGAAAGTTAGAAAAACAGGGTAATAAATTAATGTCTTTTGGAAGGAGAGCGGATGAATGAAAGATAGTGTAGCATGTTTAATCATAGGGGGAATTGTGTTAAGTGTAAGTATTGTTTTATTATTGCTTCATTATATTGTCCCAGGGATTATTCTGTTTAGTCTAGCATCCATTTTATTTGTATGTAGTAGCTTGTTAGTAAGAGCTCATGGAGAACATGTATTTGATCGGCGTTCACGTATTTAAAAGAAGTAACTGTAGATGCCACGCTTGTACAAGTTTATTTGATGAACTAATAACTCCATTTTGAACATAAGGTGTGTGACAATAAGGTGAGGACATTATTTTACGATGATGTGTACCATTTTTTATATAGTAGCAAAATGTTTCAGCAACTAATGGAAGAAGAACAACAAGCATTTTTACAGCAGTTTGCAGACGATGCACAATTTAGAACGGCGCTGGCCATTGCTGCAGATTTTCAAACTCGTATAGGGAAAATAGCAGCTGTCGTAACGGAAGGAGAGGCTACATATGAACCGTTCCGACAAAAACGGGATGTCATTGCCCCATTAATTATAGGGTTAGATACATCACGAGCTATAGGGAGCTTTGAAATTCAAGCACAAGGATTGATGTTCCCACTTTTAGAATTATGTGCGATACAGCAACGGGATTGCATTGTACTCACAGAAGACGAGCGATTTTTATTTCCACATGGAAGCCTTTTACCAACCGCCGTCAAAGGTGTGCAACATATAAAAGTAAAAGAACATACGAATATGGCAGTACTTTATAAGCAAGCACTTCAGCTTTTTGATCAATATGAGGCGAAACGAGGCGGAGAATTTCTATTGATAACGGCTAATACATTTGAACCGTCCGCCATTTTAGAAGAAGTGATTCACGAATTACAATTACGCCGTATTGAGCTTTCAGCGATTGTGTTAGATGAAAAACAATTTGAAGCATCATCGCTTTTATTTTTAGATAAAGTGTTTTTCCCGAATGCGTAAAATTTGAACGATAATATCAAATTAAATTTTCACAAAAGCAGTCTCATTTGTCATGCTTTGGCAAGTAGTTAGACGTAAATAGTATTTATTGTTATGTACGAACCAGTTACACTAAATCTTTTTTGTTCCTTTTATAAATAGTTTGAATAATAAGAAATTTTATATTAAAATAAGTTGTAAGTAAAAGCGATAATGAAAAAGAGTAGTGTTATAGGAAGCTAAAGAGAGCTAGCGGTTGGTGGAAGCTAGTGCAGAGTATAGCATGAATGGGTTTTCTAGCTGCGAGGAGGAAATGCTTCGCCGTTACGCTCACGTTACGAGCATAAAAGTGGACTACTTTTAGCGGATAGGTATCTGTATAAGTAAAGGCACAATCTCGTTTTATGTTCGTGGATTGGTGTTTTTCTAAGTAGTCAATGAAGGTGGCACCACGGCTCTCCGTCCTTTAACGCGGAGAGCCTTTTTGTATGCGTGCAAAATTAGCTGAGAGAGGATAGTTGAGATGACAGTTGAGACGAAAGATTATGTAGTGCGGACAATTCAAGGGGATACGTTAACACCTATTTCCATTTTTAATGCACTACAAGGTGAGCACAAAGTTTTATTTGAATCGAATACGAAATATGAAGAGAGTGGACGTTATTCGTTTATCGCTGTAAATCCAATTGCTGAATTGAAAGGCGGTAAAACGACGTGCACCTATACGCAAAATAGTGAAACGACTAAGTTAAATAGATCAGTATTAGAACAGTTAAAAAAATGTCTTCCAATGCGCACAGGCGATTATCCATTTGCTTTTTTTGGAGGAGCCATTGGTTATTTCGGATATGAGACGGCTTTTCATTTTGAACGAATCGGTGAAATCGTGAATGATGTGTACGATATGCCGGATGTGCATGTGTTTTTCTATGATACATTTATTGTGATTGATCATTTATTGCAAACTGTAACGGTGGCAGCGATTGATTTATTCCAAACAGGCAGAACACAAGAGAATATGGAGCAAGCGATTGCGCAAATTGAAGCACAGTTAAATACACAACAAGTACAGTCGATTCAAGAGCCGCCAGCGATTTCATTCCAAACAACGATTGAAAAACAACACTTTATCGAAATGGTTGAAACGGCAAAAGAACATATTCGTAACGGTGATATTTTTCAGGTAGTGTTATCTCAAACGTTCGAGGCACATTTTAACGGCAATCCATTTGGGTTGTATCGAAAATTACGGGCCAATAATCCATCTCCTTATATGTTTTATGTGGAGTTTGGTGACTATACGATTTTAGGTACATCCCCCGAAAGTTTAGTGAAAGTCCAACATGGTGTCGTTACGACAAATCCGATTGCAGGTACGAAGCCGCGCGGAAAAACAAAAGCAGAAGACGAATCGATTGCCGCTGCATTATTAGCCGATGAAAAGGAAATTGCGGAGCATAAAATGCTAGTTGATCTTGGACGCAATGATGTAGGGCGCGTGTCAAAAATTGGGTCGGTTCGTGTGACGAAATATATGAATATTGAACGTTACAAATATGTCATGCATATCGTATCGGAAGTGGTTGGCGACTTACGAGAGGATGCACATGTGATCGATGTACTCGCATCGAGTTTGCCAGCAGGTACAGTATCAGGGGCACCGAAAATTCGTGCTATGCAAATTATTAATACGTTAGAGCAGAAAAAACGTGGTGTGTATGCAGGCGCGATTGGCTACATTTCTACAACAGGCAACATGGATTTAGCGCTTGCCATCCGCACAATGATTGTCAAAGACGGGAAAGCGTATGTGCAGGCAGGCGCTGGTATTGTGTATGATTCTGTATCGGAGTCTGAATACGAAGAAACGTTAAATAAGGCGCGTGCATTGCTGGAGGTGCGAAAATGATTTTATTAATCGATAATTATGATTCATTCACTTATAATTTATACCATCAAATTGCCTCACAAGGACCAGAAGTAAAGGTCGTTCGTAATGATGCGTTAACCATTGAGGATATTCGCAAGATGAAGCCAGATGCCATTGTTTTATCCCCAGGACCAGGTACACCAGCGGAAGCAGGGATGACGGTTGATATTATTCGTGAATTGTATACAGAGTTCCCGATTTTAGGTATTTGTCTTGGACATCAAGCAATTGGTGAGGCGTTCGGTGGAGATGTTGTCAGAGCGACTCATATTATGCACGGGAAAACAAGTACATTGACGTACGACAAGCGCGGTTTATTTGAAAACTTTGCAGGTGAGGTGGAAGTGATGCGCTATCACTCGTTAATTATTGACCCGAAAACGCTACACGCTGACTTTGAAGTAATGGCAACATCGAGTGATGACGGTGAAATTATGGCGATTCAACATAAGGCGTATCCAGTGTTTGGCTTACAATTCCACCCTGAATCGATTGGGACTGAAACAGGTCAAGAGATGGTAGCGGCATTTTTAAGACGAGTTTAAGAGGTGAGGAAATGGAACGTGAAAAAATCGAAGCATTAAAGCAAGCACCGATGTCAGAAGTAACCGCCAATATAGCGATGATCCTGGAAGCATTAAAAGATGATACGCTTCAACATACGGCTTTACAGTTATTAAATCAAATTCCGACTGAAAGTACACCGTATATTGAAGAAGGCTTGCTATCACAGGACGATGAATTGAAGCAAGTACTACTTGAAAAAGTGGTACCGAAGCTTCCGTTTTATTCGAAAATCGTTGTCGCAAATGCAGTTGAGCATATTGCGATGGCATCAGGGGACTTACAGCAGCTGGCGAAGGATGCGTTAAAAAGTTTTGAACCTTAAAGTAGAAGGTATACGTGGAATGACGTATGCCTTTTTATTTTTTTGAAATTTTGAGTCCTAGCTGTCACTTATTCCGTATAAGGAGTGAAAAGAGGTGTAGTCAATGATTGAGGAGTTAATCGATACATATAGTGATTATTTATATCGCATCGCTTTTATTTATACAAAAGATGAAAAAGTTGCGGAAGAAGTCGTACAAGATGTGTTTTGGAAGTACTATCAAACACAGCAATATGATGGGCGTGCTTCGATGAAAACGTATTTAACGAAAATGACGATTAATCGTAGCTATGATTATTTACGGAGTTGGAAAAATAAAAAGGCATTACTTGTTGAAACATTTACAAATGTGCGAGGGGCTGATATAGAAGCCATTCACAAGGAAGAAAAAGGAGAAATAACAGCTGCCGTTCTAAGATTGCCTGTGAAATATCGTGAAGTACTATTGCTCTATTATTATGAAGACTTACAAGTAGCTGAAATAGCGGAGTTATGTAAATTGAGCATTTCGACCGTCAAGACGAGATTACAACGTGCCCGCGCAAAATTAAAACCGTTATTACTTGAAAGTGAATGGGAGGTACTGCGAGATGTCTAAATGGAAGCAAGAATTAAATCAACTGTCGTTGACAAAAATGCAGAAGGAAAAGATGAAGCAAATCGTCAAGCAGCCGTTACCAAAGTCAACGAAAAACAAATCGTTCGTACCCATTATTACGCCAGCCTTTGTGCTATTAGCTCTATTATTAGTATGGTTAGAAGTAACTCCGACTGGAAACAGCATCCATACCGCGACGACGGATGCAGAAAAAACGACTAACATAATGACAAAGGAAGTAATTATTTTACTTACTTTTACGATGTTATTACATACAGGTGCCTATTTATCCGTCATGTTTGTAGCATTAAAAGTAAAACGTATGCAAAAATACAGTATTTTTCGTTCGTTACAATATAAAATTCAACATAAACAATTATGGTTAATACTAGCGTGCATTTTTAGTACGACATTAGCTATTGTCTTTATTGTGTTAAATACAACGAATGTTGTCATGATACTTCAAATATTAGTTGTGGTTTTGCTTTGGGTGAATATTTGTTGCTGGCAACTATTAAGTACACGGGATAATGAACGTAGCGTATGCCCGCACTGTGGGGTAGTCTATTCGAGAAAAGAAATATGGAAGAAGAGCTTCTACGGGAAGTTTGAAAAGTGTTCAAGTTGCGGAGAAGGAGCATATGTGGACCGTAAAAAAAGTCAAGCTAACTTTGCTATTATATATATGGGCATACCAATAGCAATGTTTATCACAAATTTTGGTATACCTGTATGGCTGAGTATTTGCTATGTGATTGCTTATATAGTGTTTACATTGATTTATATATTCCCTTACACAACGTACTTTACGAAAGAAAGTGAAGAACAGCAGCCTCCTTTATGGTAAAATTCACGTGGAGGGGATGAAGATGGATCGTTTTCAAAAGGGATTAGAAACGATGAAAAACTATGTAACAGAGGATGCGCTCAAGCAAATGGTCCAATCAGATGCTTTAGCCGATATCGCGCCAGATTTACGCAAAATGATTGTCGAGTTCGCGTACGGGGATATTTATTCACGTGAAGGGTTAGGCAAGAAAAAGCGCGCGCTCGTTGTCATTACAGCCGTTGTCACACAAGGGGCTGCACCGCAAACGAAAACGCATATTACGCGCGGTTTACATGCGGGATTGACACCGAAGGAAATTGTTGAGGCACTATTACAACTTGTGCCGTATATTGGTTTCCCGCGGGTACAAAATGCGCTCACTATTGCGCAAGAAGTGTTCCGCGAGAAAAAGTTAACAGTAAAATAATAATTAGGCGAGGTTGTCACTTAGCAACCTCGCCTTTCTCATCTTATAAATATTTTTCAATTTCTTTTTCAAATTTTGTTGGTTTATCGGTTGGGCCAAATCGTTTAATAATGTTTCCTTGTTTATCGACTAAAAACTTTGTGAAATTCCATTTTACCTTTTTCCCAAGTAGCCCTTTTGTTTCTTCTGTGACGAGCTTGAATAGTGGGTGGGCATCTTCACCGTTTACTTTGACAATTTCATGCATCGGAAATGTCACACCGTATGTTAAACGGCACGCTTGAGAGGCTTGATCGGCAGTACCGACTTCCTGTTTAAATTGATTGGATGGAAAGCCAAGTACAACAAAATCACGGTTTGCGTATTTTTTATATAATGCTTCTAACCCTTCAAATTGCCCAACTAGACCACACTTCGTCGCCGTATTCACGATGAGCATTGTTTTACCTTTATAACGTTCGAGTGTGTATGTTTCCCCAGTATCCGTTGTTACCTCAATATTATAAATTGACATTACATTTCCCCCTTGTTCATCCTTGCTAGAAAGTCATTTAATTGATGTACATGTTCTTTTAATGCTGGTCCTTCACTCAGGAGGAAATCAGAGCAAAATAGTTTATGGATGATCGCCTGTTCAATTTTAGGTTGCGTTTCTTTTGCGAAAGATGTAAGCGAAAAATGGGCTGCGCGTTTATCTTGTGACGAGGGTGTTTTTTGTACCCAATGTTTTTCAACAAGCTTTTGTAGTACGGGGTTTAATGTACCGATACCTAGACAAAGCTTTTCGCACAATGAAGAAGTAGTTTGTTGATCTTCTTCCCATAATGCAAGAAGTACTAAGTATTGAGGATATGTTAAACCGAATGGCGCTAACGTTTTCGCATATAGCTTCGTAAATTGATTGGCTGCTTTATATACTTCAAAGCAAAGCTGGTGCTCTAATTTTTGCATCATACGTCTCATTCCTCCCTCAATTACATCGTATACGATGTAAATTTGTTTGTAAAATGATATGTTTTATGAAAAAATGTCGAAAGTATGTCGAGATAACGAGAAAATTATTCATACATGACAATTGTCACTATACGCAAACGCTTTCATTTTATAAAGTGAAGAACGATAATTATATACAACAAGGAGATTCATACATTTTGACAAAGATTGCATGGGTTACAGATACAGGTGCATTATTGACACCAGCGTTTATCGCACAACATAATGTACATGTTTTGCCGTTAAATATTGTGTTTGAAGAAGGGGCATATCGAGAAACGATCGATATTACACATAAAGAATTTTACGAAAAGCTACGTGCTACAAAAGTACATCCGACATCGTCACAACCTAATTTTGGGGAGCATGTTGCTCTATATGAAAGCTTAAAGGAGCAAGGGTATGATGTAGCGATTGCGATTCATACGTCGGGTCGGCAATCAGGTACGGCTTCTAGTGCACCAATGGCAGCACAGCAAGCGGGCTTTACATCCTATACCATTGATTCGATGATTGGATCATATCCAATGCAAAAAATGCTGGAAAAAGGATTTGAACTTGAAAAACAAGGTGCTACTCCTGAAGAAATTGTAGCTGAAATTGAAGCATTGTGTCCACGTTCGGAATTATCATTCATACCAGCCAACTTAGAAAAGCTACATAAAAGTGGGCGAGTATCCGGAACGGCGATGTTTTTAAGTAATTTATTAAACATTAAGTTAGTCATTTCTTATGATAAAGGTGTTTGTGTCGTAACGCAAAAAGTACGTGCGGAAAAGCGTGCGAAAAAGGCGATTACAGATCTTTTAGATAAAGCGTTAACAGAGTCATCTGTCACGGAAGTAGCAGTTATTCATACGAATAATGTAGAAGGTGCACTCGCATGGAAAAAAGAATTAGAAGTGAGTTATCCAAATATCAACTTTATCATAACAGAACTGTCGGCGGTGGTTGGCGCACTAACAGGTGAAGGTACGCTAGGGTTAAGCTGGGTTCGAGGGGAATAAAAAAGAAGCTTTAGTGTCGTGCTAAAGCTTCTTCTTTTTTTGAAATTGTCCGATAAGCAATCGCGAACAAACTGGCAGTAACAAGGAAAAGAGCAATAAAAGCAACAATCCCATTCCAACCGTAGTGTAGCCAGAAAAAACCGCCTGTTGTTCCGCCGATACTCGAACCAAAGTAATAGGCAAACAAGTAGAGGGAAGAAGCTTGGGCTTTATCTTTCTTAGCGCGGAAACTAACAGCGCCACTCGCAATAGAATGGGCACCGAAAAAGCCGAATGTGAAAATCGTAATGCCGATGATTTTAGTAAATAAGCTAATCGGTAAGGTGAGTAGTGCACCACAAAACATAATCATGATTCCAACAATTAATACTTTTTGGCGACCAAAACGATCGGATAAGCTACCAAACCACGTCGAACTAAAAGTGCCTACTAAATAGACAATAAAAATCCAGCCAACGACTGTTGCGCTAAGTGAATACGGCTCGTCTAATAGCTTATAGCTGATGTAGTTAAATAATGTCACAAAGCTTCCCATGAGCATAAAGGCAATACCGAATAAACTCATTAAACCAGGGTCTTTTACATGCTGAAATAATGATTTTGTTAATGCTTTTAACTTTAGTGGCCGTGCTTTGAAATGTTTGGATGGTGGTAGAGCCCACACAAAGTACAAGCAAATGAAAATACTTAAGACACCAAGGGAAATAAGCCCGATTCGCCAAGTAAAAAAGTCTGTCATTGTGCCCATAATAATTCTTCCAGCTAAACCGCCGATGGAATTTCCACTAATATAAAGCCCCATTGCCACACCTAGACTGGATGGGTCCATTTCTTCCCCTAAATAAGCCATTGCAATGGCGGGGACTCCTGCTAACACAAAGCCTTGTACCCCACGCAATATAAGAAGCGATTCAAATGATGGGCTAAATGCTAACAGGAGTGTTAATAAGGAAGAGATGATAATTGAAATGGTCATAATCTTTTTACGACCCCATGCTTCAGAAAGCGAGCCAAATAAAATAAGACTAAAAGCGAGTGTGACAGTGGCGATAGATAGTGATAGGCTCGCTGTTGCAGGTGTAATATGAAACTCTTTTGAAAAGGCGGGCAATAATGGTTGTGTAATATATAAATTAGCAAATGTAATAAATCCTGCTGCAAAAAGTGCCAAATTCGTTTTTTTAAACTCTTTTGTGCCTTTATGAATATATCCCATCAAATTCTTCTTTCTATTATGTAGTGACGAAATGATTTTTAGTTAATGGTTTCAATTATTCGACTTTTTTACCTGTCAGTGTTTTGGCCATTTGTTCTAACGTCATATCAGAATGGAGTTCAAAATGTCCTTTTTGAATGGAACGTGCATATTCTGGTTTGGCTAAATATAATTCGAGTTCACGCCCATTTTTAATAATCCCTGCATCTTCCGCCTGCTTGCCGATATCGTATAAACTAACACCTTCATAAATGATAACGGTGCCATATACTACATCTTCATCTTTAGTTTCATTTGTTTGTGTGTTGTCTTTTTCTTCACTTGTAACTTCTATTGGTTTGTCTGTTGTAGGATCTTGTAACCGTGTAATTTGTTCGTTTGCCTCTGCTAATTGCTGTTCAAGTTGAGCGATTTTTTCTTTATATGTAGATGCCTTTTCTTCTGAAATCGGCTGATCGATTCGACCTAGTAGTGTAAATAAGGCGCCTGCTAAAAATAAGCCGATTCCAATGCCACGCAATGTTTTTTTCATTTATACGCCCCCATTCGCTAAAATACCTTGAATTTGTTCTGGGGTTAATGTCGAGCGCTTACTAATTTCTTCAATGGACAACCCTTGTTTATTGAGCTCAATTACTTGACTCACTAAAATGCTATGTACAGGTTGAGTAGTTGCTCGTTGCATAGGTTGTTGTACAGTTTGCGTTGCTTTTACTTGCGCAGCCACTTGTTGGAATGTTGCCATCGGGTCCTTTTTTGCTTGTGTTTTAGGTGATTGTACTTTGAAACTTGGTTCCAGTAACAATTCCTCCTCTACGATTTTCAACCGACGTTTCATGCTATTTGTTTCTTGGTATATGCTAATCGATAGTTCCTCTAAGTCTTTTTCTAGCTGTTTAGAAGAATCTTTAAAGAAAAATGATAAGATGATAAAAATAATCCCAACGCCCATGACGATTAATGATATGTCCATGAATAGTCCCTCCTATTTGTAGTCAATTTTAAGCAATTCCACCTCGGCGTAACTGCGTCTAAATCGTGAATTGAACTGTGTTTGTACAATCGACTCTATTCAAATGCTAACTGAATGAAGATAAAATTATTATAACAAAACTTAGTATGATTTGATGCTAGATTTTTTTAAAGAATGTGGTATAATGGGTAAGTCGTATAAATCATGCTCAAATTTTTAATGATAATTCTTGAATTAGAGTGGGAGGGTTAATGATGCGCGTAAACATTACTTTAGCTTGCACAGATTGCGGCGAACGTAACTACATTTCTAAAAAGAACAAGCGTAACAATCCAGAGCGTCTTGAACTTAAAAAATATTGCTCTCGCGAGAAGAAATACACTCTTCACCGTGAAACGAAGTAATCGCTCTATTAGCCAAAGCCACTTGTGGTTTTGGCTTTTAGTTTGTATAGATAGGGAAAGTATTTGCATCACACACTAACTCGCGTTATTTTGATGTGAGTGGTTATTGCTAAAAGTGGAAAGGTTGCGAGCATAGTGGATAAAAAAATACTACGTAATGAGATGAGACGACGTTTAAAGCAAATGGATGAAGCCACTTATTTGCATCGTTCACGTCTTATTCAACAACGTTTATTGCGAGAACCTTCCATTGTAGAAGGAAAAACGATTGCTGTGACGATGTCTCGGTTTCCTGAAGTGGAAACACGTGAAATCATACAAGCTCTTTGGCAGCTTGGGAAAACGGTCGCCGTACCAAAGTGTCAATCACAGACGCATGAGATGGAATTTTATAGGATTGACAACTTCAATCAGTTAGAAATCGTTTATTTTGGAATTGAGGAGCCAATCCTTACACAAACAAATTATATTTCGAAGCGAGAAATTGATGTTATCATCGTACCAGGAATCGTTTTTAATAAAGCAGGATACCGAGTAGGATTTGGTGGGGGCTATTACGATCGTTATTTAGTGGACTATTTAGGCGAAAAAATATCCCTTGCCTTTGATGAACAAGTAACAGAACAGGTTCCTACAGAATCACATGACATGCCTGTAAATATTATTTTGACAGATAAACAACGTATACTTGCCCGCAAATCGGAGGAATAGACGAAGATGAAAACAATGATTGATATTTATGATTTATTAAAGCAATTTGGGATATACATTTATACAGGTGATCGCCTTGGTGATTTAGAACTAATTGAGGACGAGATTAAGGAACTATTTAAATCGCGAATGATTGAGATGGAAGTCTATCAAACAGCCTTATTATTAATTCGTCAGGAAGAAAGAAGATTAAATACGCGCAATTAATATGCTGTTGTGTTATAATAGAAGTTAGTTTTGTTATAAGAGATTGATGCAGTTGGGAATTCCAGTGACTTTACAGGGGAATTTTAACGAAATCGCCCTTTGTGAACAGTGGAAAATTCCACTGTTTTCCTATTTTTTGGCTAGAGAAATAGGGGAATTCATGGAGATGTACAAAAATATGTCTTTATTATGCAACCTTTATTGAATAGAAACGTACTAATTATGGAGACAATGCAAAAGATGTTGTCCCAAATATTCTGGCTATTCAAGGTTGAGACAAATAATATTGATTATTGAGGGGAAAAGGATTAATATATTGTTTGTTTCAAAACACTACAAAAAGTATTTTTATAACTGGAGAGGATGTTAAGGATGAAAGCAATGAAATGGCCTAAACATTCGATATTAGCTTTTGCAATTATTGCCACATGGATTAAAACCGTAATCGCATATGTAACAAGTTTTGATATGAGTATTGACAATGGAATGCAGTATTTCATTCTATTTATCAACCCACTAAGCTTCTTATTGTTTGCTTACGGTATATCGTTATTCTTTAAATCAGCAAAAGTGCGTAATCGATATATTATCTGGATGAGTTTAGTGCTATCGATCGTATTGTATGGGAATGTAGCCTTTTACCGTTTTTATAACGACTTTATTACGTTGCCGGTCTTGTTCCAAACAAGTAATTTTAGTGACTTAGGCACATCGGCTGCTGCGATTATAAACTGGTTTGACTTTTTATATTTCGCGGATGTGATTTTATTAATTATTTTAGTGAAAATGTTACCAACATTAAAAGAGCAATTTACGATTCGTAAAGAAGTTCGTCGTGCTTATTTTGTGCTATCTGTAGCGATGCTATTCTTAAATTTAGGACTTGCGGAAACAGAACGTCCACAATTATTAACACGTAGCTTTGACCGCGAATTATTAGTGAAAAATATCGGTACGTATAACTATCATTTATACGATATTTATGTGCAATCAAAGTCATCTGCTCAGCGTGCATTAGCGGACGGCAGTGAATTAGTTGAAGTGAATAACTATGTGCGAGCAAACCAAGCATCAGCGAATGAAGAATTATTCGGGAAGTATGCGGGACGTAATGTGATTTTAGTCTCGATGGAATCGCTTCAAAGCTTTGTCATTAATAATGACATGAATGGAGAGGTTGTAACACCGTTCTTAAATTCATTAACGAATGACAAAGACACATATTATTTCAGTGATTTTTATCATCAAACAGGGCTTGGTAAAACGTCAGATTCAGAGTTTATTGTAGAAAACTCATTATTCGGCTTAGGTCGCGGTGCGGTATTCTTCACGCATGGTGAGAACACATATAACTCGACGTCAGAACGTTTAGGGGAAAATGGATATTTCACAAGTGTCATGCATCCAAATAATAAATCATTCTGGAACCGTGATCGTATTTATCAATCACTTAATATCGATAAGTTTTACGATATTAACTCGTATACAATTGGTGAAGGCGAAGCAGTAAACTGGGGGATGAAGGATATTCCGTTCTTCGAGCAATCTGCACAGTTAATGGCGGAGATGCCAAAGCCGTTTTATACACGAATGATTACGTTAACAAACCATTATCCATTCTACTTAGATGAAGAGGATAAATATATAAATGAATACACTTCAAATTCAGGTACATTAAATCGTTACTTCCAAACAGTTCGTTATATGGATGAATCGATTAAACTATTCTTTGACGACTTAAAAGAACAAGGTTTATATGAAAACTCTATTATCGTACTATATGGTGACCATTATGGTATTTCGGAGAACCATAATAAAGCAATGGCAATGTACTTAGAGCAAGAAGGCATTACGCCTTACGACACGGCGTTACTTCAATCTGTACCGTTATTTATTCATATTCCAGGTGCTAATGATGGCGGGGAAATAACGGAAGCAGCTGGTCAAATAGATTTACGTCCAACAATTCTTCATTTATTAGGCATTGATACATCAAAAGATATGCAACTTGGTGCAGACCTGTTTTCGGAGGAGCATGAAGACTTCGTGATTTTCCGTGATGGTCGATTTGTAACCGATGAATTGGTCTATGCGAATGAAGTATGTTATGATCGTGCAACAGGTGAGCCAACAGCGATTGAAGCGTGTCAGCCATATGTAGAACGTGCAACAACCGAGCTTGAGTACTCAGATAAAATCATCAATGGCGATTTGCTTCGTTTTTATGATCCAAAAACAGGCTCACTACTTGATGAAAAAACAAAATAAAGCGAAGGCATTTGCCTTCGCTTTTACCATTTTAACGAATCAAAAAACAGCCTAGCATACGCTAGGCTGTTTTTTGGGTTAGTTGTTATTAGTGTGTAGTAGGTGGATAACCTGCATTTAGTACTGTCATAATGACGAACCAGCCAAGAATAGCTGCTCCCGCAAAATGAAATACTACAGAAAGAAGATTTTTTTCTTTAATTCCTTGGAATGTGCCCACTACACAAATGATAGCGATAAGTCCAAAAATAACCATTAAAATCCAATGCATGATATAAGGCACTCCTTTCGACATTATTAAAGAATGTCACAAACAATATTCCTTCTATATTGTATAGCTTTCCAGTAGTTTTGTCGAGGGCAAAAAAATGACGTTTATTTGAATTTCTTCTAGAAGAATAAAGAAGACGACACAACTTGTGAATGTTTGTATATAATGTGTAGCTTAGTGCGATTAAGTGAAGGATACTTTCAGTTTTCTACCAAGTTCAATTATTTATTCATGGCATTGAAGCAAATGATAGAGGTAAGGGGAATACTTTTTAGTAACAATCGTCCAATGCATAATGAGAAGTTTGAATAGAGTAATAAGTAGGGACTAAAGAATTACTTAAAGAACTTACGCTAAATATACGTATTTTAATTCAATACCAATACATGTTTTGGTGAAGAGTTAGTCTTTTTTTAAAAGATAAGAAAGTATAAAATTTTTCTAGTTTAAAGAGTGTCTAGCTCCAGCGCCCAGCCCCTCGTGACGCTTCGTGTGGCAAGCACACTGTGAGCCTTTCTCCAACCCATGTCGGGGCTAGAGAGGGCGCTTGCGCTTTTCTTATAAAAACTTTGAAAGGATGAGAGCATCGTTATAGTCATTTTAACTCGTTCAACCGATGTATATGTAACATTATCAGAGCGTGCCAGAATTGCTAATGAAGCTAATGCCGATTTGTTCGTATCATTCCATGAAAATAGTGCCTCAAGTCCATCTGCAACAGGGTATGAGGATTATATTTCACCTACAGCCCAAAATATTACTGTTGCCGTGCGAGAGGCATTTCATCGTGTAGTAACAGAGTTTCTTACACAAAAAGGCATTCGGAATCGTGGTATGAAATCTGCGAGCTTTCAAGTATTACGTGAAACAACAATGCCAGCGATTTTAGTAGAGCATTTATTTATTTCTAACCCGAATGATTTAATATTACAAACAGATGTGAATTTTATAAACGAAGCGGCTCAAATGTACGCTAGAGCTATTAGAGCTGCGTTAGCAACGATAGGAAAATCGAATGGTACAGTCTGTTTAGATGCAGGGCATGGTGGGGAAGATGCAGGCGCAACAAACGGAAATGAATATGAGAAAAACCATGTGCTTAGACTTGTATTACACATCAAGTCTATTTTAAGTGGGGCACAAATAGATGTTTCAAACAAAATAGGGTATAAAGTTGTTGAAGGGGCGAATGCTTTTCGAATTCAGTCAGGGAGGTATGGAACGAAAGCAGACATGATGGCAGCGATGAACGAAGCGCTACAGCAACAATATTTATACTATGCACAGGAGCTTAATTCTAATAGTGATGAAAAGGGATGGCGTTTTATTAGCGGTAAATATACTACACAATTAGATGCACGTACTGCTGCGGAAAGGGCGCTTCGTGACGGAAAGTTAAAGTATGTAACACTGATTGGGACGATAGAATAATAGATAACTTGTAATGAGCAAAAATACATCTTAAAAATACCATTAGGGTAATGAAAGATATTAAGCTAAAGTGGTATCGTAGCCTCCGCGCTTTGCCACAGCCTACACAGGAGATCCAAACAGGCGTGGCCTGTTTGGATCTCCTGTTCCTGCTCCTGACGTTGCACTTTCGTCGCAAAGAGA
The DNA here is from genome assembly GCF_042920265.1 of Lysinibacillus sp. KU-BSD001. NCBI lineage: Bacteria > Bacillati > Bacillota > Bacilli > Caryophanales > Bacillaceae > Lysinibacillus > Lysinibacillus sp. KU-BSD001. The sequence continues at coordinate 31,396 of NZ_JBDQZI010000007.1, forward strand.
ATCTTGGCTCCTGTGGCGATGGCGCGCTACGGCAAAAGTAAATACTTCTCGATGTTCTAAAAAATATTTCTCTTATCTAAAAGACATGATTTTCTCTCAGTTTGTATGTATAATCGTCCAGCCTTTACTTTTATCAATGAGGATATTTCGTTAATTTTTAGCAACCCATTTTTTTATTGAACACTAGTTGCTTGTAGCGGAGGCACGAGACTCCTACGGGAAAAGCGAGACAATCAAGACCCCGCAGGCGCGAAGGATGAGCGACGAGGAGGCTTGATCTCGCCCGTGGAAAGCGAGTGCCGCAGCGGAAAACAACGGTTACAGCAATGGTAATATATGTTTTTATATTTGCTCATTATGAATAGATAACAGTTTTTGTCGATGTAGAGTGGTTATATGCGGCAGTATCGTTTACAATTTACTTGATACAAGAAGTTCATTTGAAATGAGGAGGCAATGTCCGTGGCAAAGTGTAGTGTTCGCATATATCCTTTAGGACCGATACAAACAAACTGTTATATCGTCAGCAATAAAAGTAAAGAGTGTATTATTTTTGATCCTGGTGAAGAAGGGGCACGTTTAGTAAAAGAGATTAAAACAAATAACTTAAAACCGCTAGCAATTTTTTTAACGCATGCGCATTTTGATCATATTGGTGCAGTAGATATTGTACGGGAGACATTCGATATACCTGTTTACATTCATGAAAAAGAAGTAGACTGGCTAATGGATCCGTTAAAAAATGGTTCAGGCAAATATTTTGAACTGCCAAATTATACAGTAAAGGCACCGTTAAAAGAGCATATTATTCGCACAGAGCAAACATTTGAAATAGGGGACTTTCAGTTTGAAGCTGTATTTACGCCAGGCCATTCGCCAGGGAGTGTATCGTATGTATTCGAAGAAGATGGTTTTGCGATTGTTGGGGATACATTATTTGAAGGCAGTATCGGGCGTACAGATTTAATAGGTGGTTCGATGCAAGTGCTATTAAAATCAATCCACGATAAGTTGCTCACATTAGATGAAGATATAATTATTTATCCAGGACATGGCGGCTATACAACGCCGGCTACTGAAATGGAGAATAATCCGTTTTTAAATGGGTTTTAATGATATAAGAAAAGCGTACCGCCGATGCGATACGCTTTTTATTAATGTCCGGCACCCGGTACGTGCATGAATGTTGCATAGTACGTAAATCCAGCAAAAAAGATTGTTAAATACGCACCAAAAATGTACATGTACATACGTTCTGAAAGGTTTAAGAAGCCTAATAATAAGAATAATCCAGTATTACCTACGAATAATAGCGAAACCTCAGACATATGTCCTAGATAGAACATAACAGCAAAAATACCTGTCCAGAAAGCCAAAACTTTATACATATTAGCCATTTCAATTTTCCCTCCTTTGGCGAGTGAATACACTAGTCTCCCGTATATTATAAATGATGTGTATCGATAATGTAAACTGTCACTTAAGTGAACTTTGTGACAATCACGTGTAAATTATGATGTTACTCGTTTTACATGAATTTCATATTTACAATGTTCACATTTATGTAACATGTTTTCCGTTTGAATAAATTCATTTTGTGAAAATAATGCATCAATTTGTCCACGTAAATAAGCTTCGTGTAATGTACAAATAAGATTTTGATAAAGTGGCAATTGGTTATGGAAAGGACAATTGTAAATTGTAAACTGAATGATTCTTTGTGTATCTTGTTCTGCAATGCGTGGCACGTAGCCAATGAGTGCAGCACGTTCTGATAATAGGTTTACTTTTTCCTCGAATGTTAATGAGGATTTAGCCCGTGAACATATGCCTTTCATCTCCTCGAGGCCTTGTATATAGGCAAGCTCTTTCCCTTTGTCCATTGCTTCTTCACCAAGCGAGCTTACTAATTGGAGTAAAATATTAAAAAGAAGCGGTTCCTCTCGCTTTGGAAAAGTTAATGCAATGCCTTCTTCCGTCGCTTTATAAAGACGCCCAGGACGACCACCTTTCCCCGTTTTAACGAAATCCGCAGTAACTACTTTAATTTCAGATAGTTTTGTCAGATGGAGTCTTGCAACATTTGGATGAATTTGGAATTGATTAGCAATTTCTTGGACGGTAAATGTACGTTTGTTTTGTAACATAAAATCATAAATTTGAAATCTTGTTTCATCAGCTAAAGTGCTTGTAATTTTTAACGGATGTAACAATTTGCTTCACCTCGTTTTCTCTATTTTATTATAGTGTATATTGTGTAGGAAGCCCACCTTTTTGTAACGGAATTTGCTATTTATTACATCACAATTCTTATCGCCATGATGAAACTTTGAAAAAAGACGTCAAAATTAAATTTTGCCCATTTCTATTTCCTTTTGTGAAACCTCTGACTATAATGATGGCATAGATAGCGATATGCCCATTATTTATACAAAAGAGGTGTATAGAATGGAGCATGAGACAATTATTGCCACTCAAAGTGAGCAGTTAATTTTAAAAGCATGTCATTTTGGTGCATCCGATATTCATCTAGTTCCCACAAAAGAACAGTATTCCATTTTACTCCGCAAATTTGGAAAACTAATCGAAATGGGAACATTGCCAGATGAAATGGGGATGCGGGTTATTTCATATCTTAAGTACTTATCTTCTCTTGATATTAGCGAAAAGCGCAAGCCACAAAGTGGAGCGTTTCAAAAAGAAATTGAGCACAATATGTATGCTTTTCGTATATCTACTTTACCTTCTATATATGCAAAAGAAAGCGTCGTTGTACGTATATTACGGCAAAATGCAGCTTATCCACTTGCGTCACTTTGTTTTCATCCTCAAACTGCTCATGTATTAACACAGCTTGTACATCATAGACAAGGCCTCCTATTAATTACCGGGGCAACTGGTTCAGGTAAAACGACAACTTTATATTCTTTAATTCGATATTGCCGGTCAACCCTTTCACGTCATGTCATTTCTTTAGAAGATCCTGTGGAAAGTAGCCAAGAAGATTTATTGCAAATTCAAGTAAATGAGCGTGCGGGTGTTACATATGCCGCCGGATTAAAGGCCATTTTAAGACACTCGCCGGATGTTATTATGATTGGCGAAATACGCGACCGTGAAACAGCACGGATTGCACTAGAAGCCGCATTAACGGGCCATCTTGTTATCTCAACCGTGCATGCAAAAGACACAGTCAATTGTTTATACCGTTTAATGGACTTAAGTCTTTCAATCGAAGAATTGAGACAAGCACTTGTAGGGATTGTAGCGCAAACATTAATTTATGTAGAGCAAAATGATGAGCGCAAGGCACTTTTCGAAATTTTGAGTGATACCGCTTTAGATGAAGCGATTACCGTCACAAAGAACGGGCGTGTGTATGAGTTAGCAAAAGAGCTAACGTTAGAAGCGCAAATATTGGAAATACACAGGTTGCATGTATAATGCTGTCACAGTTGTTCGTATATTTTCGACAAAGTAATCGTATTCAAGTCATTCAGTTACCACAGCTACTTAGTAGAACGAGTATATTGCTTGAAGAAGGTTATACATTTGCCGAGTGTATTGAAATGTTACTTCCTTATCATGTAAAAGACTATTCAAAATGGAAATCAACATTTGAACAAGTATTTCAAGACGGTGTAGGACCGACTACTATATTTGCGTTAATGGGTATGAAGCGGCAATATCTTTTATCAATTGAATTAGCTGAAATGACAGGAAATCTGCCACAAACGTTAGCGATTGTAGGTAATCAAGTACAGTTTGCCGAAGAAATCAAACAGCGAGTAGCGAAATTGCTTGTTTACCCAGTCGTTCTATTTATGTTAATCATTGGTTTATTTATTGTGTTTCGTCTCAAGTTTTTGCCTAATATACAGCAAATGATGTATACGCGTGTTGGTTATAGTAATACATCGAGTATTCAGTGGTCTAAATTTTTCTTACACATGCCAGATTATATTATCGTACTAATGGTGTTGCTTATTGGATCGCTTGTCTTAAGTATGGCGTACGTTAGCCGAAAGCGAATTGATTTACAATTAGCCTTGTTATTAAAACTACCGTTTATTCGCTATTATTGGCGTTTATTAATGACAAGGCAGTTTTCAAGAACGCTTGGTGAATTGTTGTTAACGGGCTTTTCATTGCAGGCCGCGTTAGAACATTTAATGACACAACCTCACCAAAAGCAACTAGCGTATATAGCCTCAGTTATTCAACAGAGGGTAATATATGGCGATGCGTTATCTCAAGCAGTTCTTTTATCGAACTTTTTTTATCCGAAATTTCATCATTTTATCGCACATGGTGAACAGAGTGGGCTTCTTGGGCGCGAGCTTATTTTGTATGTGGAACTATTAGATAGTAAGTTGCAAAATGGAATTAAAATGATAACGAAAATCGTTCAGCCAATGTTATTTATCATTATTGCCATTTGTATTGTTGCAGCATATTTAAGTATTTTACTACCTATGTACAATATGTTGGATGTCATATAGGAGGATTCAAGATGTTAAATAATAAAGGGTTTACTTTAATCGAGATGTTAATTGTATTGCTCATTATTTCGGTCCTTATTTTAGTCACCATCCCAAATGTCACGAAGCATTTTGCGACGATTGACGAAAAAGGGTGTAGTGCGTATGTTTCTATGGTTCAAGGACAAGTAGAGGCATATAAAATCGATACGATGAAATACCCGACGGTGTCTCAGTTAATCGATGAAGGCTATATTTCAACTGAGGAAGCAAAATGTCCAAGTGGTGAAAAAATACTAATAGAGACAGATGGGAAGGTGATTGTAGAAGGGGGAACACCGTGATTCGCCAACAATGTGGTTTTACATTAGTTGAGACGCTCATTGTTTTGGTGATTTTCAGTGTACTAACAACAGTAGTCATTTCTTTTTCCTATCATCACTTAAAAGTAAATCAATACGAACAAGCGATTGAAAGGTTTCGATTAACCTTGCACCTTGCCCAGTTAACAGCGCAACAACAAAAGAAGGAAGTAAGTGTTTATGCCCTGCATTATAAAGAAGTAGGGTCAAATATGTCGTACCAAGATTATCGATTGAACTGGGTGACACCTGAAGGAATGACGATTCACATTCATACAAATAATCAGCGCATTGAATTTAATGTAAAAGGGCATGTGAAAGAATTAGGGAAAGTAGAATTTATCACCCCTCAAAAAAGTAGGAAGTACAGCATAAATTTGTCGAAAGGTAGGTTGCGCTTAATTGAATGAACAAGGTATGACATTAATCGAGACGATTTTAAGTATAGCGATATTATCACTACTTGCCATGACCTTGATACCTTTTGCCAATCAGCTACAAAGTCGAGTTTTCGATCAAAAAATAGCGTATTATGCGAGTGAAGTAGCTTATAACGGCGTAAAACAAGTGGTAACAACAGGCGTGACACAAGGTACGATAACCATTGAGAATCTGGACTATAATTGGCGTTATGAGCATGGTGAGATTTGTGTTGAATATTCCAATTGGAAGGGGCCACAGTTAATGTGTATCAAATCGGACGGAATAATCGAAGAAGCGAAGATGGCTTTACATTTATAGAAGCACTGTTACATTTACTACTCTTTGTTGTATTTGCACATCTTATCTATTTTTTAGTGATGGAATTTAACGAATTATCCGGCATGCAACAAAAAAGAATAGAGGCAGATTGGGAAATAGGTGTTACGGATATTAGTCACTATTTGCCCTATGATAGCGTAGTGACTGTATCAACAGATGGCTTAACTGTGAACGTGACAACACCTCATCACACATACAATCTTCGTTTTTTAAATAATACTTTATGGAAACGTCAAAAGAGTGGGAATGAAACATTGTTAACAGGTGTAAAAAATGCCACATTCTTTTTAGATGACAATAAGTTAGTGTTAAAGGCACAGCTAGAATCAGGTGTGGAGAAGGAGCGGATATTTATTGTGGTACAATCTGCGGAATGAATATGGCGCACTTTTTCCGATTACTATTGTTTTATTATTTTTGTTGACAAGTGCTTGTGTTACGTATGCAGTCACATTTCAAATGGAAATAAAAATTTATAACACATTGGAATTGTCGAATGTTCGTGCTACGATTGATATACTAAATGTATTAATCCATGAGTTATAATTTTTGAAGTGATAAAGAAGGTGATTGGCGTGCGGAAAATTTATTTAGTAGGTTTTATGGGATGTGGAAAAAGTGCTATTGGCCGACGATTAAGTTACTTTTTAAAAATGCCCTACTACGATATGGATCATGAAATCGTTCGACAGCAAGGGATGACGATTCCTGAAATTTTTGAAAAATACGGAGAGGAACGGTTTCGTGAGATTGAAACGGAATTTCTACAAAATTTTCGTAACGAGGCATGTATTATCGCAACGGGTGGAGGAGTAGCGATGAAGGAAGAAAATCGCCGAATTATGCGAAGATCAGGATTAGTTTTTTTTCTCGATGCTACCTTTGAAGATATTTATGTTCGAATTCGTAATGATCAAAATCGCCCGATTGTGCAACGTTCTTCAAAAGAAGAATTACATGAGCTGTATCAAAATAGGAGAAAATATTATAGAGAAGTGGGGCACATTCAAGTATTAACAGAAAATCGGTCAATTCGACAAATTGTTGAATATATCGGGTTTCAAGTGAATCGTTTGAAAGGCGAATGAATTTTTGTTAAAGAAAAATAATGTTCGCCTTTAGATGTTTTTTAAAAAAAGATTGCCTTTTCATCAGTTAAAATGTTAGGATATGGCTAAGAACGTCTAGATAAACACGAATGTTGAATAGTAGGCGGATGAGTGTACGGGGAGAGAACGTGAAGTGGCGTCGCCGAAGGAGCAAGTAGCAAGGGCTATGAATCTCTCAGGCAAAAAGACTCGTACAGGACGCATCTCTGGAGAGCGCCGGAAAGCCGGCCACCAAAGGGGAAAGCCTATGTATGTGGTGTGAAGCCAATAATAGGTGATACTTTCAGGTGCAAGGACAGAGAATTCCGATTAACGGGATTCGTCTGTCCTTTTTTAGTGGCTAAAAAGTATCAATTTTAAAGGAATCCGCATATAGAAAGGACATCATCTCCACTTCCTTTTTATGGAGATGTGTCTTTCTAATATTAAACCATTCGTACTATGTGTTGAATGAATTTGAAAAATACAGGATTGCAGGAGGGGTTTTATGAGTAACTTAAAGCGCACACCGCTATTTGATGCTTATAGTAAATACGGTGGAAAAACAATTGATTTTGGCGGTTGGGAATTACCTGTACAGTTTTCTTCGATTAAAGAGGAGCATGATGCAGTACGTAATCGCGCTGGTTTATTCGATGTATCGCATATGGGGGAGATTTTTGTAGAAGGCCCAGATGCACAAGCCTTTTTACAAAAGCTATTATCAAACGATATTTCTAAAATTCAAATAGGTGGAGCGCAGTATAGTGCAATGTGTTATGAATCTGGTGGCGTTGTCGATGATTTATTAACATATCGTTTAGATGAAAATCGTTACCTGTTATGTGTCAATGCAGCAAACATCGAAAAAGATTATGACTGGATGGTAGCACAACAATTTGGCGATGTTACCATTACAAATCAATCGAATAGCTATGCACAAATTGCGTTACAAGGTCCTTTAGCAGAGGAAGTATTACAACAGTTAACGTCAGAAAACTTAAGCGATATCAAATATTTTAAGTTTAAAGAAAATGTTGAAATTGCAGGTCACCCAGTGCTTGTATCACGTAGTGGCTATACAGGTGAAGATGGATTTGAACTATACGGTACGCCAGAAGCGATTATTGCTTTATGGGATAAAATTTTAGCAGATGAGCGCGTTGTACCAGCAGGACTTGGAGCGCGTGATACACTGCGTTTTGAGACGTGTTTACCGCTTTACGGACAGGAATTGTCAAAGGATATTTCACCACTTGAAGCAGGGATTGGCTTTGCAGTGAAGCTAAATACCGATTTCATTGGTCGAGATGCGCTGGCAAAACAAAAAGAAGAAGGCTTATCTCGTAAAGTAGTCGGAATTGAAATGGTTGGTAAGGGGATTCCGCGTCATGGCTATAAAGTGTTGAAAGACGGAACGGAGATTGGTGAAGTGACAACGGGAACACAATCACCGATGACAAAACGCAATATCGGTCTAGCCTTAATAGACACAAAATTCACTGAAATCGGCACAGCATTAGAAATCGAAATTCGTGGCAAATTAGTTCCAGCAGTTGTGGTTGAAACACCGTTTTATAAACGAACAAAATAATTGAAAAGAGGGTCAAACATGAAACATCGTTATTTACCAATGACGGAACAAGATCAAAAAGAAATGTTAGAAACGATTGGCGTTTCTTCGATCGATGAGCTATTTTCTGATATTCCAGAAAAAGTGCGCTTCCAAGGGCTTTACAATATTAAAGAGGCAAAATCTGAAGCTGCTTTAATGAAAGAGTTATCGCAGCTTGCGGCTAAAAATGCAGATACGGCAAGTAACGTATCATTTTTAGGTGCAGGTGTTTACAACCACTATAAACCAGTGATCGTAGACCATGTCATTTCTCGTTCAGAGTTTTATACAGCATATACACCATATCAACCAGAAATTTCACAAGGGGAGCTACAAGCCATTTTTGAGTTCCAAACAATGATTGCAGAGCTTACAGGTATGGACCTTGCGAACTCTTCTATGTATGACGGTGGTACCGCTTTAGCGGAAGCGGGTATGCTTGCTGCTGGCCATACAAAACGTAAAAAAATTCTTGTCTCTGGTGCTGTTCATCCAGAATATAAAGATGTTGTGACAACATATGCAGACGGTCAATCAATAGAAGTAGTCACTGTGCCGACAAAAGATGGTGTAACGGATATTGAAGCATTAAAAGGTTTAGTAGATGACCAAACGGCTGCTGTCATTGTGCAATATCCTAACTTCTTCGGTCAAATCGAAGACATTCAAACAATTGGTAACATTACACACGAACAAAAGGCATTAATGGTTGTGTCAGCAAACCCATTAGCTCTTGGCGTACTTACACCTCCAGGAAAACTAGGTGCAGATATTGTAACAGGAGATGCACAAGTATTCGGTATTGCCGAAGCGTTCGGCGGCCCACACTGTGGTTTCTTTGCCGTCACAACAAAATTAATGCGTAAAGTACCAGGGCGTCTTGTAGGTGAAACAGTGGATCAAGAAGGACGTCGCGGCTACGTACTCACATTACAAGCACGTGAGCAACATATCCGTCGTGACAAAGCGACGTCTAATATTTGTTCAAACCAAGCGTTACTTGCACTTGCTGCATCTGTAGCCATGACAGCACTTGGGAAGCAAGGCGTACAAGAAATGGCGAAGCAGAATATTGTCAAAACACGCTATGCGAAAAATGCGTTTGAGGCAGCTGGCTTTACTGTACCATTCCAAGGTGCACACTTTAACGAAATCGTTGTCAAAACAAATAAATGTGTGACACAAATCAACAAAGGCTTAATCGAAAAGGGTATTATCGGTGGCTTTGATTTAGGTCGCGTATATCCTGAGCTTGAAAATCATGCATTAATCGCTGTAACTGAACTACGCACAAAAGAAGAAATTGATGCGTTAGTAGCGGAAATGGGGGCATTACAATGAGTCACGAAAACCAACCATTAATTTTTGAATTAACGAAAGAAGGTCGTGTAGGCTATGCACTAGAGCCTTTAGATGTACCTGATGTTGATCTTGCTGAATTATTACCAGCGGGCTATGTTCGTGAAGAAGCAGCAGAATTACCAGAAGTAGCAGAGTTAGATATTATGCGCCATTATACAGCGCTTTCTCGCCGTAACCACGGGGTGGATTCAGGTTTCTATCCACTTGGCTCTTGTACAATGAAATACAATCCAAAAATTAACGAAGCTGTAGCACGTTTCTCAGGTTTTGCGAACGTGCATCCACTACAAGATGAAGAAACAGCACAAGGCGCAATGGAGCTTTTATACGATTTACAAACATCACTTGTTGAAATTACAGGGATGGATGAAGTGACGTTGCAACCAGCCGCTGGTGCACATGGTGAATGGACAGCACTTATGATGATCCGCGCATTCCACGAAGCAAATGGTGAAGGGCATCGTAATAAAGTCATCGTACCAGACTCAGCACACGGCACAAACCCAGCATCCGCTACAGTAGCAGGCTTTGAAACCATTACAGTTCAGTCGAATGAAGATGGCTTAGTGGACTTAGAGGATTTACGTCGTGTTGTAGGTCCTGATACAGCAGCGCTTATGTTAACAAACCCTAATACACTTGGCTTATTTGAAGAAAATATTTTAGAAATGGCCAATATTATTCACGAAGTTGGCGGTAAGGTGTATTATGATGGCGCGAACTTAAATGCGGTAATGTCAAAAGCACGTCCTGGCGATATGGGCTTTGACTGTGTACACTTAAATTTACACAAAACATTCACAGGTCCACACGGTGGCGGTGGTCCAGGTTCTGGTCCAGTAGGGGTTAAAGCCGACTTAATTCCGTTCCTACCAAAACCAGTACTTGTGAAAACAGAAGAGGGGAAATTCCACTTTGACTACAACCGTCCGCAATCAATCGGTCGCGTGAAGCCTTACTATGGTAACTTTGGTATTAACGTGCGTGCATACACGTATATCCGTACAATGGGCCCAGATGGCTTAAAGAAAGTAACAGAATATGCGGTATTAAATGCAAACTATATGATGCGTCGTCTAGAAGCATATTATGACTTACCATATAATCGTCACTGTAAACATGAGTTTGTGTTATCAGGCCGTCGTCAGAAAAAGCTTGGTGTGCGTACATTAGATATTGCAAAACGTCTGCTTGACTTTGGCTATCATCCACCAACAGTGTACTTCCCGTTAAATGTAGAGGAAGGTATTATGATTGAGCCAACGGAAACGGAATCAAAGGAAACATTAGATGCATTTTGTGATGCGATGATTCAAATTGCACGTGAGGTAGAAGAGAACCCAGAAATCGTTCAAGAAGCACCACATACGACAGTTGTGTCACGTCTTGATGAGACTCGTGCAGCACGTACACCCGTACTTCGTTATACAAAGCAATAATACTAAAACCGCACAGAGTACTCTGTGCGGTTTATTCCGTGTATTGGCAATCCATCTTTTATCTGGTTGTTCGACCTCTTACACCTTATCTATATAATAGGAAGAAACTCCAAAACAAAAAAGTTTTAAACTAAAATTACATAATCACTTTTCGTATTTTTGTACCAATGTACTTGGTTACATGTTAAAATTGCTTTTGCTATAAAATAAGAAAGCCCCCGAAATTGGGAGCTTAGGATTATGCTTTAGATTTGACTTTACCAGTCCAAGTTTTGAAACCACCTTGTAATTGGTAAATTTGATTACAGCCTTTTTTCTTTAGCATTAAAGCAGCACGTGCACTTCGACCTGTATTTTGGCAGTATAAATATACTGGTAAGTCTGATCGAATCTCTTTATGACGTTGGTTTAGTTGCGTCATGGGAATGTTACGCGCACCTAGGATATGTCCTGCTTCAAATTCTTTTGGGTCACGCAAGTCAATCAGTTGTGCTTTACGATAGCCTTGTATAAACTGTTCTTGTGTTAAATTTGTTACGGCCTTTTTCAAACGGAATGAATTAATCAGTACGTAAGCAATGATCACACCTAGGATAATGGCGATTGTAATAAATACTTGTTGCACGTTAAAATTTCTCCTTTCTATCTATCAGATATATTATAAAAGAGAACGGGGCATACGTCGAGTAAGTTTACTAAATACTTTCATGGAGGCACATTATGAAACAATGGTATTTTATTAATTCGGGACCTTGTCGTCCATCATTTAATATGGCGCTAGATGAAGCGTTATTAAATTGGCATAGTGAGAAGTTGATTCCACCAGTTATTCGGTTTTATGAATGGAATCCGGCAACATTGTCGATTGGATATTTCCAACGTGTACATAAAGATATTGATCTGGATGAAGTACGTCGTCAAGGGTTAGGTTTTGTCAGAAGACCAACTGGGGGGCGTGCGGTACTACATGAACATGAGTTGACATACTCGATTATTGTCGAAGAAGATTATCCGAATATGCCGAAAACGGTCACAGAAGCATATCGTGTACTAAGTGAAGGGATATTGCAAGGATTTCAAAATCTCGGTTTAGATGCGTATTTTAGTGTGCCCGATACAAAAGAAAAGCAACAAGATTTAAAAAACCCGAAAAGTGCGGTTTGTTTCGACGCACCAAGTTGGTATGAACTTGTCGTAGAAGGGAAAAAAGTAGCGGGAAGTGCACAAACGCGTCAAAAAGGTGTTATTTTACAACATGGCGCGATTTTGCTCGATTTAGATGAAGAAAAGTTATTATCTGTGTTTAAATTTTCAAGCGAAGCCATACGTGAAAAAATGCGTGTAAAGCTTCCTGAGAAGGCAGTAGCAATCAATGGGTTAGTAGACAAGCCATTTACAGTAGAACAGTGTATAGTAGCCTTTAAACAAGGTTTTCAAGCGGCATTAGAAATTGAGCTAATCCCTTATGAATTAACACCTGAGCAATTAGCATACGTAGAACAGTTAGAAAAGGAAAAGTATGCAAACGATGAATGGAACTTTAGAAAGTAGAACGTTTGTTTGAAAAAAATTTCCTTGTACAAAACGTTGATATAAGCGGGTTTAATATAAAATAAAAAAAATCAAGCCCTTGTTTGAAAAATAATTCTGTAGTAATCTTTTCTAAGTGCATAAAATACAACCATATATATAGAAACAAATACTCAAATCAAACACAACATCTTGTGTTTGGTTTGTATTTTTTGTTATGGATAGGTATGATTATGGAAAAGATTTAAAACAATTAAAGAGGGGGCTCGTTGATGGAAAGTGTGCTAGAGCAAACCATCCAAGTAGATCAGCTCAACAAAGATATTGAGCAATTCCCGCAAGTGCATCCGATTACACCGGACATGCATATTACGCATAAAGGTGTATCACGTCTTGTGATGATTGACCGTTATTCATTTAAGGATACGGAAAAGAAAACGTTAAAGTCAGGCGATTTTGTTGTGTTAACTGTCAAAGAAGACCCAAAATTCCCGGCACGTGGACTTGGAATCGTTCAATCCATTAATACTGAAACAAAAACAGCAGATATCTTAATCGAGGAAGATTTCCGTCATGTACTAGAAGACGAAAAAGAACAGTCAACAGGAATTATTACTCGTTCATTGGATATTATTGAAAAACCGCTTGAAATTTATTATGAACAAATTGCCAAGCGTAATGCGACAGGTTTAGCGGCTGTTGAAAAAACGGCAGCACTGCGCCAAGAATGGTTTGAAAAGTTTTATGAACAGCTCGTAAGCTTAAAATTCATTCCTGCAGGGCGTGTTATTTACGGAGCAGGTTCGCAAACGGATGTCACATTCTTTAACTGTTATGTAATGCCATTTGTGGCAGACTCACGTGAAGGGATTAGTGATCACCGCAAGCAAGTAATGGAAATTATGAGCCGCGGAGGTGGCGTAGGGACGAATGGTTCAACACTTCGTCCACGCAACACATTAGCGCGCGGTGTTAATGGTAAATCAAGTGGCTCTGTCAGTTGGCTTGATGATATTGCCAAACTGACGCACTTGGTTGAGCAAGGTGGTTCTCGTCGTGGTGCCCAGATGATTATGCTAGCAGATTGGCATCCAGATATCGTAGAATTCATTATTTCAAAAATGCAAAATCCACGTATTCTTCGTTACTTAATGGAAAATACAACGGACGAGTCCATCATTCGTCTAGCAAAAGAAAAGTTAAAATTCAAGCCTTTATCGCCACAAGATGAAGCGATGTATCAAGGGATTGTGAATTATAAAAACATCCAAGGTTTAGGTGGATTTAGCGATGCGATCATTCGTGATGCAGAAGCAAAGCTACGTGATGGTGGGACATACTCTGTTCATAATTCAGAATTCTTAACAGGTGCCAATATTTCTGTCACATTAACAAATGAATTTATGCATGCTGTTGAAAATGATTTAGATTTTGAATTGCGTTTCCCAGATGTAGCGAACTATACACCGGAAGAAATGGCGATTTACAATGAAGAATGGCACAAAGTTGGCGATGTACGTGAGTGGGAACGACTAGGTTATGGCGTTCGCGTATACCGTAAAATCAAGGCGCGTGAATTATGGAACTTAATCAATATTTGTGCAACATACGCGGCAGAGCCAGGCATTTTCTTCATCGATAATGCAAATGAAATGACAAATGCTAAAGCATATGGTCAACAAGTTGTAGCGACAAATCCGTGTGGTGAGCAACCGCTTGCACCATATTCAGTGTGTAACTTAGCAGCTGTAAACTTAGCTCAGTTTGCAGTGAAAGATTCAAAATCAGTAGATTACGAAGCGTTACGCCAAACAGTGAAAGTAGGCGTACGTATGCAAGATAACGTTATCGATGCAACGCCGTACTTCTTAGAAGAAAACCGTAAACAAGCACTTGGTGAACGCCGTGTTGGACTTGGTGTCATGGGGCTAGCCGATTTACTTATTTACTGTGAAAAGGAATACGGTTCAGAAGAAGGCAATCAGCTTGTCGATGAGATTTTCAAAACGATTGCCGTTGCAGCATATGAAGCATCCATCGAACTTGGGCAAGAGCGTGGCAGCTTCCCGTTCTTACAAGGCGAAACAGAAGAAGAAACAAAACGTTTACGTGAAGCGTTTATTCATACAGGCTTTATGGAGAAGATGCCGAATCATATTCGTCAAGGCGTACTAGCGAATGGTATCCGCAACTCGCACTTACTAACTGTTGCACCTACGGGTAAAATTGTTGCCCCCTACATTTGTAAGAATGTAGCGTAAACTTGGCTATATGCGGGAAACTCTGGCGTATCTTTTACTACCTAGCTTTGCCAGCTATCAAACGGTAAAAATGTAAAAGTGTTGGTTTTTAACCTACCAGACAATCCGCAGGGAAGTCGTGGCTGACCCCTCAACGACTACATGCCGAGCAACCAGTTCAACCTTGGAACATCAGTTCTTGTTTTATAATTAAATAAAACAAGTTGGGGATGATTTAGATGAAAAAATGGTTGATGATATAGTCTGACCCATATGGCGACATATGGAACGGGTACTAATAATCCCGTCCTCTAGTATATAGAGAGTAACAATTGTGAGCACAGGTACAATGGTAGGCGTTGCTACGGGGCTTGAACCATATTTCAGCTTCACATATTACCGCTCAGGACGCCTTGGGAAATTCATCGAGGTAAAAGCGGAAATTGTACAAGAGTACTTAGCAGCAAATCCAGGTGTAGATGAAAATAATTTACCGCATTGGTTCATATCTTCTATGCAATTAACACCAGAGGCACATGCAGATGTACAATGTATTATCCAAAACTGGATTGATTCATCGATTTCGAAAACAGTAAATGCACCAAAAGGTTATACAGTGGAGCAAGTAGAAAAAGTGTATGAACGTCTATATCGCGGTGGTGCAAAAGGTGGCACAGTATACGTCGATGGAAGTCGTGATACACAAGTTTTAACACTGAAAGCAGAGGAATCTCATACAGATGAGCAACTGGAGTTTGAAGAGTTAAAACAACAAGAGGAAGAAGTAAAACGTGCAGTTGTATTAGTCGATACGATTAAGCCGTTAACTCAAACAGATGTAACAATTGGTTCGGAAGTAGGGAACACTTGCCCAGTTTGTCGTCAAGGTACGGTAGAAGAAATGGGCGGCTGTAACACATGTACAAACTGCGGTGCACAGCTAAAATGTGGTTTATAAAAAAGCCGAGATAGTTTAAAAAAGTCAAGAAAAACACTCCTTTGGATATGATTTCAAAGGAGTGTTTTTTATTTTAAAAAAATTAGCAAAAAATGTATACTTTTTTCTTTTACAATTGTTATATAGGTGAGTGATCACTATGAACTAAAAATGGATAGCTAAAAGTTGGTGAGGTTTTGAATAATGAATGGGAGCAATTACTCCTTGAACATGCAAAAGTGGTATTTAAATATTTGATCAAAATTGGGGCTACGAAAGAAGATGCCGAAGACATTACGCAAGAAATGATTATAAAAACAATAGAATGTATCCAACAAATTGAACCAGAGAAAATGCGGGCGTGGATGTTTAAGGTAGCGATTCATCGCTATTATTCTCTTTATAACAAAAATAAATCCGTTGTCAGGTTAAATCATGATGACTTGGAACGTTTAAAAACAGTTTTTGAACATGTAGAGAGCGATTTATTGATGAAAGAGCAGGCAAATGAATTGGTAGAAGCATTGCAGGGACTTCAGCCCAAGTTTCAACAACTGCTCATTTTAAAGTATTACATGGAACTATCGTATAAAGAAATCAGTGAGATTTTAGACGTAAAAGAAACGCTCGTGAAGACATATTTACAACGTGCGCGCAAAAGTTTTAAAAAGATTTGGGAGGAAAAAGGATATGAGCAACGATAAGGCAGAAGATATTTTCGATATCAAAAAAATGGAAAAAACTATCAGAAAAGCGAAGCGACGGGCCAATTGGAAAACAGTTTTGGTTACGCTTATAGTTCTAGTTGTCGTCATGATTGTAGGTACAATTATGAATCGAAATATTAACTATAAATTAGAAAGGCCAGTGCAGTTTTCTGCTACAGGGTTTCATGAAATATCTGCACCGAATGAATTTATTGGAAAGCTTGAACGTTATCAAGGGATTTTAGGGGGAGAAAATCGTTATACCACTTATAAAATAATTGAAGGGAAAGTCGTTTATACAGGACAAGAAAGGTACGGATATGGACTCTTCCGTGATGAAAATTTAAATCGAATAGGCATTGAGTCACCAATCCTAATTGGTCCAACTTTGCATGAAGGAGATTTACAAAAACAGCACTATAACGAATTAGGACAGCGAGAAATGGTGTTTTTCTACCCGTTTTTGCAATATAAAACATATCGTAATGATTTAGCATTGCTTGATAATATGGTGGAGGACAAAGTAATGGAAGTTGCTTTATCTTTTGATCAGGGCTATACATTTGACGAGGTGCAATCAATGATTTCAAACAATGTAACACTCACTTGGCTTTGGGTGGATGATGTTAATGAAGATGCAGATGATTTTCAATATAATTATGTAGATGAAAACGGTGAAGTGATTGTATTAGACAATTTACTTCGTTCAGAGCATACAGTTTATGGACTTTCTTTATTCGATGAAAATGGCGATATGAAAGAAGAGCCTGTCCGTCGCTTTATTGGCGCGATTGAAGCAAATCAACAATTTAAAACGCGTTGGCAAGGTGAGTTTAAACGCTTATATGAGACACTAAGTAGAGAAGATGGTCAGTTAACCGAGGAAGACTTACAATATTATGGTGCAGTTGTCACAGGAAATGCACAAAACTTATCCCAATTAAAAGACTTACCATTTATTAAAGCTTCATCTATTGGGGTCATTACGGATAAGTACTAAACTAAGCTAGTGAAGCAATATTAATCGGTTCTTTTTCTGAGGAGCAAAAGGGAAAGAACAGTAATAACAAAAAGGTTCACAACAAAATAGAGGGGCAATTCGCACATGAATTTGCTCCTGCTTTTTTATAAACGAGCTCAATTAAGACGCTCGTTGTTTACAGGAGGAACTAAAAGAAGAGATTTCAGTTTTTCTTGTGGTTTAAGAACCTATTAAGTGATAATAAAGTTATTTCATTAAAGGACCAGATTGCTAAACAAGCAGGAGTTTTATTAAGAATGTCGAAGTGGTTCTTTAACAGGGATTTTAATTGCCTGCAAAGAAAGTTAAATGATGGGGTGTGAAGAAAATGAAAATCATTTCTGTAAAAGAAAATCCTGAATTTAAGGATAGAGCCATTAAATATATTCAAAGTAAATGGGCAAGCGAACAAAATATGATGGTATTTGAAGACTGTATTACCCATTGTATTGCCCCCTCTAATCCATTGCCACAATGGTATTTATTGATGGACGGTAATAAAATAATTGGTTGTGCAGGTATTGTTACAAACGATTTTATTAGCCGTATGGATTTATATCCTTGGTTGTGTGCTGTATACATAGAAGAGGAATACAGGGGAAATGCTTATAGTTCGATATTATTAGAAAAGGCGAAGATTGATGCAAAAGTAGGAGGTTTTAACCATTTATACCTCTCTACAGATCATATCGGGTTATATGAAAAATTTGGATTTGAATTCATTGGTACTGGATATCATCCGTGGGGAGATAATTCTCGTATCTATAAAACAACTTTGTAATATTCCATTAAAGGGCGCGATTCTGTATTAAGAATCAGCGCTTGTTTTCATTAAAGAACCATTTAATCTAATTAGAAGTTAAGTTAGGAGTAAATGAATGGAATATAATGAACCTTTTAACATACACAACGTCTGTTTAAAAGAAATAAAATTAAGAGGTGCTTCATGAAAAAAATTTTCTTTCTTGATAGGCATAATATTGTCGATAGCACTATTAACTGCATGTTCAAGTTCTTTAGCTTCAACATCACCTAATAGTGAAACAGCCTTAATTCAAGTGGTAAACAACTCTGATAACAAAATCCGTTTTGTTGAATTGTATTTTGACCAAGATTTAAAGCAACCTACAACACAAGGTGCAGCCAATGCGGATGGTTCAGCTCTTAAAAAAGGAGACATTCTTAGTTTTGAGCTGAGTAGTAGTGAATTCGATTTAAACCAACCAGTTACAATTAAAGCATTTGTAGAAATCGACAATGTGAAAATGTCTGCGGGAACTGTTGAATCAATTCAACTCTCGAAGGGGAATGCATTTAATTTTGAAATAACTGAAGATACATCATCTAATGTTATATTTCAAAAGTTAGAAACGGTTGAATAAAGTTAAATATTAAACAGGGCGATTGCAAAAGAAATCAGTTACTCTTACACTAAACTAATTAATAGAGGCTAATCGTTATTCAATTAAAAGGCGCTATTGTGGAATATCAAAGGTAGAAAATAATCGAATTTTTTAATAAAAGTCTTATACTTAGTTAAAACGAAAAACTCCACTTTGATCGATTTTTCAAAGCGGAGTTTTTGCATGTGCTGTTAAATAAGGATTCAATAGCACTTTTTAATCAAACTTTATTTTAAACCTACATCTTTGTCATACAAAGAAATAATCATAGCCATTTTTTAAAATGAGAATAATTGTGACGACAATAAATAATACGCGGATAAAGCCGGTCCCTTTACTAAGTGCGATTTTAGAGCCTGTATATGCCCCTAAAATCATCGCAAAGCCCATAATGAGGCCGTACGTAAAATTCACTGCCCCAAGTAGTAAAAACATCAGCAAGGCGGCTAAGTTACTTGTGAAATTAAGCAGCTTTGAACTGCCCGATGCCTCGATAAAATTAAAGCCCATAAAGAGCAAAATAAAAATCATAAATGAACCTGTCCCAGGACCGAAAAAGCCATCATAGAAACCTAAACCAATGAGCAATATTAAACTCAGCCATTTTTTTTTGCCTGTTGCTTTGCCGCTCGTTTCAACGTTGCCAAAATCTTTTTTGACGAACGTGTACGCTAACACGGCGATCAGTAATATGAGTACAAGTGGTTGCAAAATATCCGGAGAAACTTGATGGACAGTAAACGCTCCTAACAAAGAACCGACAAACACAAACGGTACAATAGGCCCGAGCATTTTGACATCAATTTTTCCAGCACGTAAAAATGTAATCATACTTGTAAAATTGCCCATTGATGCGGCAAGTTTATTTGTTGCGATGGCAGTGGCAGGTGGTAATCCCACAAATAATAATGCCGGTAATGTAATGAGTCCACCACCGCCAACGATTGAATTAATAAAAGCCCCCGTAAAGCCAAAGAAAAATAACGCAAGTATTGAAAAAATATCAATCTCCATAGTTTCACCTCTTTTCATCGTAGACATATGATATGTCAATTTCAATTTTCTGTAAATAATTATATAGCACTCGTTTTTCACGATGCATTAAAGTATAGGGATAGGGCGTTCTTTACTTCGGCTAACGGAAAAACAGGCTACCGCTTTTGCAGTTAGCCTGTTTTTATTAGTCATGATGTAATGTTGCTGCAATTTCTGGGTTCGCTTCAACTTCGTGTAATTTGTTGAAAGAAGCGATTGCGACTTCTACTTGGTCGTCTTTTGGCTCTTTTGTCGTTAATAGTTGTAGCCATAAACCTGGATAGCCTAAATAGCGCAGTATAGGCACATTACGCACTTTATTTGTTGCTTGTAGTACTTCAAACGAAATGCCAATGACCACTGGAATTAATAAAATACGCGATACAAGACGTACCCAAAGCGGATCTGTTGGGACTAAGAAATAGACGAATAAACCAACAATGACTGTAAATAAAATAAAGCTTGAACCACAGCGATAGTGAAGGCGTGATTGATTTTGGACATTTTCCACTGTTAATGGAAGACCTGCTTCGTAGCAATTGATTACTTTATGCTCAGCCCCGTGATATTGGAATACACGCTTAATAATGGGCGCCATCGAAATAATGTACAAGTAAGCAAGTAGTAAAATTAACTTAAAGCCTGTCTCCAGTAAAATTTGAATCGTTTTTCCTGGGAACCACGGTTTTAATAATTCGGCCATAAACATGGGCACGAGCGTAAAAATGAATTTACCGAATAAGAAGGATAGTACACCTACAACAGCAACACCAAGCCACATTTGTAGCTTACTCATTTCTTCTTCTTCGCCTTCATCCTCTTCACCAGGGTTGACATCATAACGTGAGCTGGCAAACTCTAAATGGCGTGAACCAAATCCAGCAGATTCCATTAATGCTACAACGCCTCGAACGAATGGTATCTTCTTTAGTTTTTGATAAATCGGTTTTTTCTCTTTTTTCAAATGGTAATAGTCAATCGAGTCATCATTTCGTCGAATTGCCGTTATCATATGATCTTGCCCAGCGAACATCACGCCTTCAAGAAGTGCTTGTCCGCCGTAAACAGGTGTTTCCTTACTCAATATCGACACCACTCTCTACTAATCTCAAAATTTCTACCTTTCCATTGTACTAAATTTTTCAGAAAATCACTACCTGTCTGCATAGTTATGTGAAATAACGGATACGCTGAACACAGAAAGAGGTGATTTTTTTATGATGAAAATTGCAGTGTCCACAAGTCTGATGAGCGCTTTTTACGTGACAGCAATGCTGAGAATATTAGACCTATTTAAATGGATTGATTGGAAGCCTACAAAATTTTTAAATACCATTATTTCGGATGGTTTAACACGTTGGATTGCGTTATTTGTGATTTTGTTTGTTGTAAGTATCATTTTATTTATGATATTGCAATTTGTGCAGTTGCTTCCGCCCGTTGTATGGGCCATCATAATCGGTCTACTGATGGCCTTTTTAACGGAGTGGCTCATTTATGATTTACCTATGGAGAGAGCATCTTTTAAACGTTTATCGATCCCTTTCTTTGTCGTTGTACTCACAGCATTTGTCTTTCTTACAGAGACCGCGTCATTCCATCGTAAAAGCTTAGAAAATCGAAATAAGTTGCCGTATGATACGTCTGCTATGGTAGAATAGTATGAGAATGAAAAAAAGGGAGAATGACGAATGAAGCTTTTCGTATTAAACGGTCCAAATTTAAATCGTTTAGGTAAACGAGAGCCGGAAATTTACGGCTCCGAAAACCTAGACGATGTAAAAAATAACTGTATAGCATTAGCTCAACAATTCAATGCTACCATCGATTTTCGTCAATCTAATCATGAAGGAGAGCTGATTGATTGGGTACATGAAGCAGAAGATACTGGGATTGATGGGATTGTTTTCAATCCAGGTGCTTATACACATACGAGTATAGCGTTGCGCGATGCGATTGCAGCAGTGAATGTACCCGTCATTGAAGTACATATTTCTAATATCCATGCACGTGAATCATTCCGCCATGAATCAAAGCTTGCTGCAGAATGTGTTGGTCAAATTTGTGGCTTAGGTACGTTTGGTTATGAACTTGCACTGCGTAAGTTTTTACAAATGTCATAAGGGGGAATAATAAGCATGAAGTTAGCCAAATTAAGACAGCAATTAATTGATAAAAATATAGACGCTTTGCTCATTACGAATGAATTTAATCGTCGCTATATGACCGGTTTTACAGGTACAGCAGGTGTAGCGATTGTTTCGCAAAGTGATGCGGTGTTTATTACGGATTTCCGCTATACAGGGCAAGCAACTGCCCAAGTAAAGGATTTCCGCATTGTGCAACATAAGGGAACAATTTTTGAAGAAATCGCAAACCAAGTCGCACAAATGAACATTAAAACGCTTGGTTTTGAAAAAGACGCTATGACCTATGGCATGTATGAATTATATAATAAGAGCGTAAAAGTGGATTTAGTGCCGATTTCAGGATTAATTGAAAAAATTCGCTTGATAAAGACTACTGAAGAGATTAATATTATTAAGGTTGCATGTGAAATTGCAGATCATGCATTTACACATATTTTAGATTTCATCAAGCCTGGTAAAACAGAGCTTGAGGTGTCGAATGAACTTGAATTTTTCATGCGTAAACAAGGTGCTACAAGCTCATCTTTTGACATCATTGTAGCGAGTGGCGTGCGTTCGGCATTACCACATGGTGTTGCGACAGATAAGTTAATCGAAAAAGGTGATTTTGTAACGCTTGATTTCGGTGCATTATATAATGGTTATATTTCAGACATTACACGTACCATTGCTGTTGGCCAGCCTTCAGAAAAGCTTGTGGAGATGTACAATGTTGTATTGGAATCGCAAGTTTTAGCGCTCGAAAAAGTAGGTCCGAGCATGACAGGGATTGAAGCGGATGCCGTAGCGCGTAATTATTTAACAGCAAAAGGCTACGGTGAAGCATTCGGTCATTCCACAGGGCATGGGATTGGCTTAGAAGTGCACGAAGGACCAGGGCTTTCGTTCCGCTCTGAAACGGTATTAGAACCGGGTATGACGGTAACGATTGAACCGGGTGTTTACTTACCTGGCATTGGTGGCGTTCGTATCGAGGATGATATTTTAATCACAGAAACGGGTAATGAAAGATTAACGCATTCGACGAAGGAATTAATTATTTTATAATATTTGGAGGAATAAAAATGATTTCAGTAAATGATTTCCGTACAGGCTTAACAATTATCGTTGATGGTAACTTATACCGCGTGTTAGATTTCCAACACGTAAAACCAGGTAAAGGTGCTGCGTTTGTACGCTCTAAATTACGTAACTTACGTAACGGTAACGTACAAGAAAAAACATTCCGCGCTGGTGAAAAAGTAGAAAAAGCGATGATTGAAAACCGTAAAATGCAATACCTTTATGCACAAGGTGACGAGCATGTATTTATGGATATGGAATCTTACGATCAAACAACTTTAGCTGCTTCTCAAATTGAAGAAGAGTTAAAATATTTACTTGAAAACATGGAAGTACACATTCAATCTTACCAAGGCGAAATGTTAGGTATCGAGTTACCAAACACGGTAACATTAACAGTTGCTGAAACGGAGCCAGGTATTAAAGGTGATACAGCTTCAGGTGGTTCTAAACCAGCCAAAATGGAAACAGGCTTAATTGTTAACGTACCATTCTTCGTAAACGAAGGCGACAAGTTAATCATCAACACAACTGAAGGTTCTTACGTTTCACGTGCTTAATATAATACTCACACCCATTCTTTTCGAATGGGTGTTTTTTCTTTGGGGAAATTAAGGGGTACCTATAGTTTCGCTATGTTATTACCTCTGTTTTTTAGAAATACCAATTTTTTCAGGAACTTCTTGAAGCTGTATTCGTACTAATTATAGAGAGGGAAAAGGAGATGAGATTGTGAATAAGAAGATGGCGCTATTGTTTAGCTTGCTTATGTTTTTCATTATAAGCTTTCCGTACAGTGAAGCATTTGCTAGTGCACAGCTAGATGTACAAGCAGAGATTGGTATAAACAATAAAATTAAACAAGAGCGGGCAACCCCGCTCACAGTCACGATTACAAATAACGGAGATAGCTTTTCCGGTGACTTTGTGATTGACGCGGAAGTGAGTTATAGTTTGGGGTCTGCACTTGTTTTTCCATTAGACATCGGAAGTGGGGAAAGTAAAACATTCCAAATTTATTTAGATGGCTATTCGGATAACTTAATGTATACAATGCCGAGGGAAGATTATTTCCACTTCTATGAGGGTGGCATTGAAAAAGGTAAGAAAGTAGACTACTCCGGTGATCATTATGTGACACCGAGAATGTTGGACTATGATGCACAACTGCTATTTGTTGTGACAAATAATGAGGACCGCCTTGGTGGCGTGAAAAGGCTTAATCAGTTTACGGCTATGAATACGGAAATCATCTTTATTAATAATCCGAGTAATGCGTATTTAGCTGAAGATCCACGTGCACTTCAAATGGTTGATTATATTTTATTTGATGAGATAGCGATAAGCGACCTAAGCGATAAGCAACAGCAAGCGTTATATAGCTGGGTGCAACAAGGTGGTACGGTATTAGTTGGTGCCAATGACTTTGGCGCGGGCGCAGCAGGCGTATTTGAAGCGAGCTTACCGCTTGTTTTAGGCAATACAACAGCGACTATCACAGCAGATGAATTGGCTAGCATCACAAACAACGGTGTGTTTACAGCGGAT
This sequence comes from Lysinibacillus sp. KU-BSD001, assembly GCF_042920265.1. Classification (NCBI taxonomy): domain Bacteria; kingdom Bacillati; phylum Bacillota; class Bacilli; order Caryophanales; family Bacillaceae; genus Lysinibacillus; species Lysinibacillus sp. KU-BSD001. Next base: position 56,138 of record NZ_JBDQZI010000007.1, read on the forward strand.
ATAGCGGTAAACAATGCCACATTAAAGGATGCTGCCGCGAATCACCTCTTGGTAAATGGTAAAATGTTGATGGCCGAAACACAAATTGGTAAAGGTCGTATTATGCAAACGACATTTTCTTTAGGAGATGAACCGCTTTCGAGTATGGCGGGTTATGGTAAATTATTGGCGGAAATATTAGCGTTAACAAATTACAATCATCAATTTAACGGATATCAAAGTGCTGCTGGCTATGGAGCGAACTGGATGCACTTAAATGAATTATTCCCATCATTTAAATTTACTTCTGGTTGGGTTATTGCGATTATTATTATTTATATTATAGTTATTGGTCCTGTTCTTTACTTTATATTAAAGCGTTTTGATAAGCGTGAAAAAATGTGGGTGTATGTCCCAATTGCAGCGATTGTAACATCGTTATTGTTCTTCGTATTTGGTGCAAAAGATCGACTATTAAACCCTCAAATACAGCAAATGGCCCTTTATGAAGTCCAAGAAGATGGCACGTTAATCGGCTCTTATACAAATGCCCTTTTATCTAACAAAGGCGGTGATTTTGTATTTGAAACCGATGCACAAACGACAGCGGTCGCTTATGGTGCTCACAGTAATCTAACATCTAGTGAACTACACAAAAAATCATACATTCAACAAATAGCTAATGGACAACGATTAACGTTAAATAATATGGATTATTGGTCTGTTCAATCAATTGTTGGGAAAACCACGATTAGCGAAGCAGGAAAGCTCGATGTAAAACTGACATTATCGAACGGTATTTTATCTGGTACAGTCACGAATAACTTACCGGTGGATTTAAAGCAAGTGAAAGTATTAAGCGGCGTAAAGGAATATGAACTCGGGGATATTAAAGCGAATGAAACGATTGACGTGAAGCAAGACATCAAATCCCAAACATTGTCAGCACCGATTCATAACTACTCGTATCAACACAATTTTTCTTCGGATGAAGAACTATTCAATACAAAGTTAGACAATATGAAAGGGTCTGCAATCGAATCTGTGTTGAATCAAAACAAACCTGTGATTGTTGGTTGGTCCGATGTCTCGCTAGTCCCAGTGCAGCTAGTAGGAAATGCTGAAACGACAGCGATGAGCTATTTTGTACAATCCATTTCCCCTGAAGTGATTCTAAAAGGGGATGTGACGTTTACAGTGGATGATATTATAGCAAATATCGAACCGCTCGATATGGCTAGGCACGGATATATTGAAAATAATGATATTTACAATGCGTATATTAGTGATGGTGAGTTCCGAGTAATCTATGAATTAATAGCGGATATCGATATGGCAAACATTGCATTAGATTCACTACAACTTAAATACAAAGACAGCGTGATATATACGGAAGTGTATAATCATAAAACAGATTCTTATGAACCGCTGGATAGTGCTAAAGTGACATTAACCGAAAATGTGGAAAATTATATGAATGCTGAACGTCAACTTATATTGAAGGTGTCACGCGTCGGTATGGATGATGGCATGCCCGTACAGCTTCCTACGTTTGAACTGAAGGGAGTAGTGAAAAAATGATTGAAATTAAAGGACTCACAAAGAAATATGGACAGTTTACTGCGCTCAATCAGTTAGATTTGGTCATTCCAGAAGGCGTTGTGTTCGGCTTTGTTGGGGCAAATGGGGCAGGGAAATCTACAACGTTTTCGATTCTTTCTACCCTTTTAGCACCGACGAGTGGGACGGCACATGTAAATGGGATTAATGTCGTAGAAAATCCAGTCGAAGTGCGGAGACAGCTCGGGTATATGCCAGACTTTTTCGGTGTTTATGACCAATTAAAAGCTGAGGAATATTTAGATTTTTACGGTGCAAGTTATGGTCTTTCTGCAAAAGAGCGAGAAAAGCTAATTCCAGAGCTATTGGAACTTGTCAATTTAACGGATAAACGGTATGAGTATGTCGACTTATTGTCCCGAGGGATGAAACAGCGACTTTGTTTAGCGAGAACACTTATTCATGACCCAAAAGTGCTCATATTAGATGAGCCAGCATCTGGGTTAGATCCGCGAGCTCGTAGTGAAATGCGTGATATTTTAAAGCATTTAAAAACACTCGGCAAAACGATTTTAATTTCGTCGCATATTTTACCTGAACTGGCGGAGATGTGTGATGAGCTTGGTGTGCTGGATAAAGGCCGTTTAATTGCGCAGGGAAATGTAGCAGCGATTCAAGCGCAGTTAACAGGGGATAAAGAAATGACCATTAAAGTGATGGGCGATGTAGCACGTGCAGTTCGACATTTCGAAGAGGACCCGAATATTAGCGCCATTGAAGCACATGCGGAAGAAGGCATCATTACGTTTTTATATCGAGGCTCAAAAGAAGAACAGGTGGAAATGTTGAAAAAAGCGCTGTTAGCCGATATTGCTATTTACAGTGCCAATGAAGTCGAAAAAGATTTAGAGGACATTTTTATGGCGATTACGAAGGAGGCGCAAAACAATGATGCAAAAACTGTATAATCCTGTATTGATGAAAGAATTGAAATTGCGCTTTCGTTTCTTTAAAAGTATTACGGGTCTCATGTTTTATTTATTGGCGCTATGTATCGTAGTCATTGGTTTCTTCATGATTGTGACACAATTTTCAGGTACGGGTTATTTTAGACCGTCTGAAAGTCTTTACTTGTTTATGATGATTTCTGTGTTACAAATGGGGCTCGTAATGTTTATCACGCCTGGTTTAACAGCTGGGGCAATTAGTACAGAGCGTGAAAAGCAAACATTGAATATGTTACTCATGACAACACAAAGCTCGTGGCAAATTATTTTTGGGAAATTAACATCTTCTATTGCCTTTTTAGGGTTATTGTTAATGGCCGGTTTACCGATTTACAGTATCGTCTTTTTATTCGGTGGTGTTTCACCAACACAGTTATTAACAATTTTCTTCTTTTATTTTGTCACAATGGTAGCAATCGGCAGTATCGGGATCTTTTTCTCGACAGTCATCAAACGTACGATTACGTCGATGATTGCCACATATGGCGCGATGATTTTTTTAGGCGGCTTTACAGCATTTTTCTTCTTTATCGGTATTGTAATTGACCAGTCGGCGATGGCAACAATGAGCTCAAGTCAAACTTACACACCGTTCTCACCGATTACGTATTTTTGGGCAAGTATTAATCCAGGCGCGCTCATGTTAACGATTTTATCGAGTGATATGCAAGAAGGTCTTTATTCAACTGTCGGTGTTCGACTGCCTATTTGGATTCCGTATTTAATTTTCTATGTAGGTGTAACGGTGACAATGCTTGTGCTTTCAGTGAAAAAACTTCGTGTCAATATGAAACGAGGATAAGGAGGAGCTAGCATGGAGGAAAAGAAAAGGCTATGGCAAGCTGTCTTTGCTGCGCGCCGTAGTCTACTCCTTGAAAAATTGATACTGGGTGCTCAAAAAGGACTGCTTTACGCGGTCCTTTCGGCTACTATCGTGTATATCATTTCACGTCTATTTGTTTTACCGTATTATAGCCGTGTAGCGATAGGTGCGGCGGTCCTCGCGTTTTTATGGCAACTGATGCGTGTTATGACGAATCGGCTGACGAAGAAAGATGCACTGATTTTATTTGATGCCTACTTTACGCATAATGAGCTACTGACAGCTTTAACAGCAAAGGAAGAAAATGGGCTCGTTCAAACTTTAATGAAGCAAGCGTCTGTGCAAAAAGAGCAAGCGTTACAGGCGTTTAAAAAGCGACCAAAAAAATTGTTGCAACCGAAAGTACTTGCGACGACATGTGGTCTGTTTGTTTTACTGTTAGGTTTAATCGCGCTGCCTGCTACTACACAACAAGAAGCAAAAGTAGTAGAAGCAGACCGGGCGATTACGAAAAAAATTGATCAAGAGATGGAAGAACAGTTAAAGAAAGAGTTGTCAGAGAAGACGAAGAAAGAATTGGAAGAACTAAAGAAAACGCTGGAGGAAGCTGAAACGAGCGAGCAAGCGTTAAAAGAGCTTGTCAAAAAGCAAAAAGAATTGATGAAGCAAGAACAACAACTTGCTGAACAACAGCAAAAGAACGAATTGTCAGCAGGCGAGCTACAGCAATTAAATGAGCTTGCTTCTTTAAATAAAGAACTAGCTTCTGCAGCAGGTGAGGCGCAAAGTTCGTTGAGTAAGCTTGGAAAACCAATTGATTTAAACTTGCAAAAAACAATTGCGAATATGAATCCATCGTCTTCATTAAGCCAAAGTACTGGTCAATCAGGCACGACAAGCGCAAACGGACAGCAAAATACGAACAATAACGGCTCACAAAGTAATGGCAGTGGGCAAAGTGGAAGCTCAGGTCAAGGTACAAATCAAGGCCAATCATCTACGAATAGTGGCAACAGCTCAGGGCAATCTGGCGGCAGTAGTCAAGGACAAGGACAAGGTCAAGGTCAAGGCTCTGGTAGCGGTGCTGGTTCTGGCAGTGGTTCGGGAAGTGGTAGCGGTGGCAAAGGTGGTTTAATGGGCGGCACAGGTTCTGGCGGTCGTGATTTATTAGCGGTTCCGCATCGTATTGGTGGGTCAAGTGATACGACAGTGGATTCTGGCAAAATAGGTGAAGGCGATACGATTGAAGAAAAAGGTTACGTTCCTGCGACAAGAGGTGACGTGCGCCCATACGAAGAGGTAGTTGGCACATACAAAGATAGCTATATGCAATCTACTGAACGCTTGCAGCTGCCGAGTGATTTACAGCAAATGGTGCAACATTATTTTACATCAATAGAAACAGACTAGGGGGATGGCTATGGCTTTTCATGAACAACAATACGAACAAATGAGTAAACATATACTCGCAGTAAGAGAGGAAATCGGCAAGTTTATCGTCGGGCAAGAAGAAGCAGTCGAGTTTACGCTCTATGGGATTTTAGCAGATGGGCATGTGCTGTTAGAAGGGTTGCCTGGACTTGGGAAAACGATGCTCGTTCGTACGATTGCTAACGTACTGGAGCTGAGCTTTTCTCGCATTCAATTTACGCCCGATTTAATGCCAGCAGATATTACAGGAACGAGCATGATTGAACGTTTAGAAAATGGCAAGCAGCAGTTTACATTTCAAAAAGGACCGGTTTTCAGTCAGATTGTGCTAGCTGATGAAATTAACCGAGCAACACCGAAAACGCAAAGTGCATTACTTGAAGCGATGGGCGAAAAAACGGTAACGGTACTTGGCGATACGAGGCCAATGGAACGACCATTTTTTGTGTTAGCTACACAAAATCCAATTGAAATGGAAGGGACGTACCCACTGCCAGAAGCACAGCTTGACCGTTTCTTATGTAAAGTGTTGCTTCCGTACCCTTCTAAGCAACATTTGTTAACGATTATGGAACGGACGACAGGTGCTACGTCGGCTGAGCTTTCAAAAGTAATGGATACGGAACAGTTACTACAGGCACAGCAAATGGCAAAAGAAGTCATGATTGCACAGGATATTCTTGCTTATGCGGTAGATATTGTCACAGCGACGAATCCATTTGATACGAGTGCTCTTGATGAAGTGAAGCAATTTGTGCAATATGGTAGTGGTCCGCGGGGGGTGCAAAGTGTCATTAAACTTGCAAAGGCACGCGCGCTAATGAATGGACGTTTCCATGTATCGATAGCAGATATTAAAGCGGTAGCAAAACCTGCCCTTCGTCACCGCATTTTACTCAATTATGAAGGAGAAGCGGCGGAGAAAACAACGGATGATATAGTGGAGATTATTTTAACAAAAGTACAGCAAGGAGCATTTGTATGACGAAGGAGCTACTGTTACAAAGTGAGTGGCAGAAAAGAATTGGCTCCTCGAAGCTTGCAACTAAATCAAAGCTTCGTGGTCAACATAAAGGCTCACACCGTTCCAATCGCTTTGGCTCCTCGATGGACTTTAGTGATTTCCGTGAATACCATGCGGGTGACGATGTACGTCAAGTAGACTGGAATGTATATGCCCGTACAGAAAAGTATTTTATTAAACGTTTTTTAGACGAGCAAGAAATGAGAGTACATATTTTACTCGATGCATCGAAATCGATGGTTCATCCAGAAAAATGGCTGCTTGCAAGACAGTTAGCGCTCGCACTTGGGCAGCTCGTGCTACAAAATGATGATCGGCTTTCTTTTTCCGTTATTTCGGCACAGCCGGTCATACCATTCCGTAAAAAAGGCGCCACGTATAAGCAAGCGTTTGCGCATACAATCGCTAGTTTGCAACGACCATCCTTAAAGGATTCGTTTGTACAGCATGCCATGAAGCAGCTAGCAAAAGGGCAAACGGTGCTCATACTCATTACAGACGGACTGGAGCCGATTGCTGAGTGGGAGGCGCTTATTCAACGATTACCACGCTATGCTGGTGATATTCGGATCATTCAAATTGAAACACAGGAAGAAATGAAACCGAACTTTACTGGGGATGTGGAGCTTTATGATATTGAAACAGATGAGAAGTTAAATATTTCTGTATCCAATCAAATCATCCAGCAGTATATCAATAAAAAAGCAGAGCACGAAAAAAAATTCCAGCTGCTTTGCGCTAAATATGGTGTAGCAACAATTCAACTCGTTGCGGAAGAAGGGTTTTCAAGCGCTTTTTTCCACCGTCTAAAAAAAGCGAATTGGATTATGTGAGGTGACGATGGATGGGGTTTATGAATGTCGCTTTTATCGGGATGATTATTTTTCCAATCATCGTCCTGCTGTATTATTTTTTCCGAAAGAAATATACGAAACAAACCGTTTCCTCCACCCTTTTTTGGGAAGAACTTATGCAGGAAACAAAAGCGTCTCCGTATTTAAAAAAGCTACAAAAAAATAGCCTGTTATTTTTACAACTGGCAGCGCTCCTTTTACTTGTTTTCGCATTGATGAAGCCTTACTTACCGAGTACGAAAATAGCGGGCGAGCAAGTCATTTTTGTAGTGGACACTTCTGCTACAATGCTTGCTGGGAAAGAGGCAACAACGTTTGAACAGCATAAAGATAAGATGAAGCAATTATTAAAAGACATGGATGGGAAAAGTATCACGCTCGTGACGACAGGACGCCAGCCGACTGTTGTGCTACGTGAAGAAACGAATACTGCTGAAGTTGAAAAAGCAGTAGATACTTTAGAAGTTACATATGAGCAGGAACATATGGAGAAAGCGGTTGAAGTCGTACAAGCATTTATTGGTCAACGGACGACGGCGATCTATGTTTTTACGGATTCCTTAGAAAAGCAACAACTACCAGTTGAAAGTGCTTTTGTAGAATGGCATGTATATGGACAAACCGAGGAGCTAAATAATGTAGCTATTACGAAGTTTGCAGCAACTGCTCAAGGGGAACAGACGACAGCACTTGTGCAGCTAACAAATGAAACCGATCAAACACAAAACATTACAATCGATTTATATGGTAAGGATCAGCGCCTTGTTTCAGAGCAGCTCACACTGGAGCAACATGACACAATCATCCATTTATTCAATCAATTACCACTGACGCCAACCATTACAGCGAAAATTGAAGTCAATGATGAGTATGCATTAGATAATGAATGGGTCACAACTATCCAGCAGGAGACAATCGAGGTCATGCTCGATCCATCAACACATACCCTTGTTCAAAAAGGGTTTGCTGCTGTTTATGATCACGTCACATTTTTTGATGACGCGACATTGAAGCAAGCAAACGAGCAGTCTTTACTCATTTCAAATGATGTTGCTTTATTAGACGGACAAAGCCCGGTTATATTAATTGGTCGCAACGATGAAAGTAGTAAAGAGATGAATGCGTTTGCTAGTCCGTCATCTGCTGCGTTATTTAGTTTTAGTCCATTGCAAGATGTGTATGTCCAATCGATTTATCCGCCTTTTGAACAGTTTGATACGATTGCAACGGTCAATGAAGAGCCGTTTATTCAATTGTCACCAAAAGGAGATATTATTGTATTAGCCGATTTACAGGCGACAGATTGGCCGCTACATCCTTCATTCCCATTGTTCTTATGGAGTGCAGTGCAGCAAATTTCGGCGGCAGGTGACAGTATGGGGACATTTACACCGAAACAATCCGCTTCTATTGCGCTACGTGAAACAGAATGGTCCATTTATGACGAAGAAGGAAAATATGTGTCATCGTTTACGAGTGGCAAACAATTTATTGCTCCGGACAAGCCTGGGTTATACGAGCTATCATCGGAGGATGAATCAAGATTATTTTCAACCGTGCTTGCCGCAAGTGAACGCCATATTCAGTTCGGTAAAAGTTTTACACTGGGGCAATTAACAAACGAAAATGAGGAAGTGGAAACGTCTACTTCTTTCTTCCCTTATATCGTATTGATAATTTTGCTGCTCATTTTAGCAGAATGGGAGGTGCAACGTAGACGTGGATTTACGAATTGATATTCCGTTCGCGCTTTTATTATTTATTCCTGTCGTTTTGTATTTTGGATTTGTACTGAAAAGGCATAAGGCACAGTGGAAAAAGCTTCATTATATTGTGTATGTGTTACGTATAGCAACGGTTAGTTGCTTAATTTTTGCTTTAGCGAATCCGTATATTTTATTGCCAATTGATAAAGAGCAAGTGTTATTCCTAATCGATCGTTCAGCTTCTACAAGTGCAGAAGAGGATACAGCAACGCAGTTTATACAAGAGGCTTTAACGAGTAAAGAGGATAAGCATGAAGTAGGGATTTATTCATTTGCCAGTGCAGTGCAAACCGAATCCCTACTATCCGCTGAGGTAGAAGCAGTGCCGCAATTATCGGCCATGTCATCTGTCAGCGATACAAATATTGAAGAAGCGCTAAAAATGGTGACAAGTATTGCGGATCAGCAAAAAGCAACCCGTATCGTGTTGTTAACAGATGGGAATGAAACAGAGGGAGAGGCGTTGCTAGAAGTAAATAAATTAACAAATAGCAATGTGTCAATCGATGTTGTCCCACTTGCTAAAAGTGCAAATGAGGATATTATTTTAGAAAGCGTTGAAACACCTCAAATTGCTTATGAGGGGGAACAACAACAGCTTGTTACAAATATTTATGCGGAAAACGAAAAGCAGGCCGAGCTGATTTTATATGAAAATGATAAAAAAATAGTACAGCAATCAGTCACACTGCAGGCCGGTCATAACCGTTTTACATTTAGTCATATGAGCAGTGCAACAGGGCTAGTCAAATATGAAGCCCTTGTGCAAACGACCAATGATGCTTTTTTAGAAAATAACAAGTTAACAAGCGTGACGACTGTACAAGCAGCACCGCGTTTATTAATTGTACAAGATGATGAGGCTACCTCTAAAATTCCAGCGATTATTGGAAACAGTACGATTGATTATGCTGTGATGAGTGCATCTACGTTACCGTCGTCATTATCAAGTTATTTAGCCTATAATGCAATCATTTTTGATAATGTATCGGCTCATACAATAGGCGAAGCAAAAATGGAAGTCATTGAGCAAGCGGTCAAGCATTTTGGGGTTGGTTTTATGATGGTTGGTGGTGACCAAGCGTTCGGTTTAGGAGGCTATTTCAAAACGCCGATTGAAGCGCTGTTACCTGTGGAAATGGACGTGCAAGGAAAGCACGAAATGCCGTCGCTAGGGCTTGTCCTCGTCATTGACCGTTCAGGGAGTATGATGGGAAGTAAGCTTGAGCTTGCAAAAGAGGCCGCAGCACGTTCCATTGAACTACTACGTGATGATGATACACTTGGAGTGATTGCCTTTGATGATCGACCATGGCCAATTATCGAAACGACGAAGCTAGCCGATAAAGAGGAAGCAACAGATGCAGTGTTATCGATTCCAGCTGGTGGCGGAACGGAAATTTATAGCTCGCTTGCATTAGCCTATGAGGGGCTACAAGATTTAAAGTTACAACGAAAACATATTATTTTACTAACAGATGGTTATTCCGCTACAAATAGTTCGTATGACGATTTAATTGCTGCGGGATTAGAGAAAAATGTCACACTGTCAACAGTTGCGATTGGGCAAGATGCGGACCGGAATTTACTGGAGTCTTTAAGTGACATGGGGAGCGGGCGTTTTTATGATGTAGTGGATGAAACAACGATTCCGTCTATTTTATCAAGGGAAACATCTATGATGACACGAACGTATATTGAAGACAATCCGTTTTACCCGACCGTGTACAATGCAGATAAATGGCATCATTTATTTACAGATGGTGTGGCACAAATGAATGCCTACATCGGTACGACGGCTAAACCGCTTGCGACTGTTGTGGCAGAGAGTGAAAAGGAAGATCCTGTTTTAGCTACATGGCAATACGGGTTAGGGACAACGATTGCCTTTACTTCTGATGCAGCTGGTGCGTGGGCTGGCGGCTGGGCAACTTGGGCGAAATGGCGTGAATTTTGGCAAACGGCCATTGCGGAGCTTTTACCGAGCTATCACGACGTAGCGTATTCCGTCTCGTCAGATGGCAACGGTCAATTCACCATTACAGATGTGTCAAACGAAGCAGCATTTTTATCAGTGACAGCGATCAATGAGGCAGGGGAAGAGTTGCCGATTGAAACCGATGTATTATCCGCTAGTAAAATGAAAGTGTTTGCAGATGGAGAACCGGGTCTTGTGTTCTTTAGTATTGTTAATAAAGACGGAGACATGGTCAAAGTTGGGGTGCAAATGCCGTATAGTGATGAATATAAGCAAAGTACGACAAATACAGCACTATTAGAAACAATCGCGAATAGTAGTGGTGGTCAAGTCATTGAAAAAGCTAGTGATGTGTTCCGACCGTTTCAACAAAAAGGGACAGAAAGCCGCTCGATTACAACATGGCTTCTAGTCATTGCCTTGTTATTATTCTTTGTGGATATTACACTGCGACGATTTGGCTTCTCCTTTAAAAAGAAACAAGTCGTGGGTTCTAATATAATAGAAGAAACTCCATCCAATGTGAGTGAGCTATTAAAACAACTAAAACGAAAATAAGGATAAGCGGGAGGGATCATTCCCTCTCGTTTTTTGATGAGGGGCTGGAGTGAAAAAACTTTCCACACAATTGCATACGCTAGGTAGATTATTTTAGTTAAAAGGTTTACAATTTTTGTATGAGGTGATAAATATGCTAAAAAATTTCAATATACACAAACCGATTATTCAAGCACCGATGGCAGGTGTCACAACGCCTGCGTTTGTTGCGGCTTGTTGTGAAGCAGGTGTACTTGGTTCTATCGGATCCGGTTACTTAAATGGCGAGGAAACACGCGCGTTTATTCAAGAAGTAAAGCAATTAACGACTAAACCATTCAGCATTAATTTATTTGTGCAGGAAGAGCCTAAGATTGATGTTCATGTATTACAAGAAGCGCGCATGGCGTTACAACCTATTTACGATGAACTCGGTATTACAGATATACCGAAAGTTATTTCGAATGAAGTATTTGAAGGGCAAATTCAAGCCGTTTTAGATGAAGAAGTGCCGATTGTGTCATTTACGTTTGGATTGCCAACAGAAGAGGTCGTTCATCGGCTAAAAGAAAAGGGTACTTTTATAATCGGTACAGCTACTACGAAAGAAGAAGCAGTCGCGGTTGAAGAGGCGGGCTTTGATGCGGTTGTTTTACAAGGAGGCGAAGCAGGTGGGCATCGTGGTTCTTTCCAAGAGCCTATGCAACTTATACCAATTCGTGAGTTAGTGAAGCAAGTGGTAGGAAACGTAACGATTCCAGTGATTGCTACAGGTGGGATTATGACGCGAGAACATGTAGCTGAAATGTTATCGCTAGGTGTAGAAGCTGTGCAAATTGGTACAGCACTCATTACGGCAGATGAATGTAGTGTGAACGAATATCATAAAGAGGCAATTTTACATTCAAAAGAAGTGGGTACATGTATGACGATTGCATTTACGGGAAAACCTGCACGTGGTCTGATGAATAAGTTTACGGAGCAATTAAAAGGTAAAATTGTTGCACCTTACCCGTTACAGCACCATTTAACGACGAAAATTCGCCAAGTTAGTGCGAAAACAGGGCGTCCTGAATACTTATCCCTTTGGATGGGGGAAAATAGTTATATGGCGAGACGTGCCTCTGTCAAAGCGATTATTGACTCACTATGGGGGTAATCATTTAATTAGTCAGGTGTGTTAATTATACAAATAATGGTATATTATGAGCGTGCTTTTTAGTGAAATGATTAATAAAAAGGTGCTTGCTCGTTGATTGGAGCGGAGGCGACTCGACTCCTGCAGGAGAAAGATCAAAGGCTAAAGTCACCACGTCCTGTGGCAACGCCTTTGTGAGCAACATCATGTTGCCCCGAGCTGAAAATCCATTTATTTCGGCATTAGCCGAAATAAATTAGTTGAAGCCGTGCCTGCGGAAAGCGAGTCAGCCGTAGCGGAAATCAACGTATTCCAATGTTCTCTTTAGTAATAAGAGGTAAATCAACACGCGTGTTAAGTAGTGAAAGCATAGGGAAAGGTTTCATGTAAACTTGAACTATGCTTTTATTTTTATGCAATGAGTATTTTGTATGCTATTTGAAAAGCAAGGAGTGATTGTATGGGCACGCAATTAGAAAAATTAGCTGAACCTAAGTATAAAGCATTTACAGAAAAGTTAGTTGAGACAAAGTATGAGATTTTAGGAGTACGGATTCCGACACTCAGGCAGCTTGCGAAGGATATTGTACGAGCAGACTGGCAGGCATTTATTGAACAGCCGAAAACAACGTTTGAAGAAATGATGCTCGAAGGGTTTGTCATTGCATCCGTAAATATCCCCGTAGAGGAACGCTTTATTTTCATTGGGGAGTTTATAAAGAAAATTGATAATTGGTCGCTTTGTGATAGTTTTTGTTCAAGCTTAAAAATAACGAAAAAGTATCCGCAAGAGATGTGGAACTTTTTAATGACTCTTCGACATGAGTCGCATCCATTTGTGCAACGATTTATCATTGTCATGATGCTCATGTATTATTTATCGGATGAATGGATTGAGCGTGTTTTTCAGGAGTTACAGTTAATTCAGCACGATGATTATTATGTGAAGATGGCTGTTGCATGGGCGATTTCTATTGCCTTTATAAAGCAAGAGGAAAAAACGCGTCATTTTTTACAAACAGCTGTACAGGATGATTTTACATTCCATAAAGCATTGCAAAAAATCAGGGAGTCTAGAAAAGTGAGTGGTGACGTGAAAGAAGAACTCAAACATTGGAAGCGAGTGAAGTAAATGTGGCATTTAACCTTACAAAAGAAAAAAGAAAGTGAGCCGGCTCATATATTGCCAATCAGGGAAACAGATGATGAATGGGAAAACGATTTACAAACAGCTCGGGAGGAAGGGATGGATTTAGCGGCTGAACTTCAAGCGCGTTTAGACGAAGTACGTGAACGATTATTACAAGTGTTGCCAGAAAAATTTCATCCGTATATACATAACGATACATTAAATACACCCAATTTACCGAAAGCTGTGCGTGAGGAGTATTTAGCTTGGCAAGTAGCTTTAGAGCAAACATTTAGAGAGGTGTTAAATCATGCATATACGATGAAGCAACAAGCGATTCCGTATTTGCCACAAAGCGCACAAGAGGTTTTTCGTGACTCTTTGCATGATGCTGTTATTGTCAATATAGAACGGGTAGGGAATGATGTAACTATCATGCTTAATACAGGTGGCGGGTTTACACCAAAGGCCATTGTGATATTACAATTCATCAATGTGATTGATGAGATAGGAGAGATTGAGGTAGGCAGCTACTATATTTACGACGAGCTTCAAAAGACAGCGCGCGGTTTTGCGTTACGTGTTATTTGGGAGTGTCCAGAAGTAGAATGGACGATTGCATGTGAAACAATTGAAGCTGCATTTTATTTTCGCCCAGTAGCTTATTTTGAGCAGCAAGAAGCTGATTTTGAAACGTTTGTCGATCAACTGGCACCACATATGCAGTATTTCTTTATTACCGATAGGGTGATTCCATGGGATAGGGAGAAACTAGAAGTGAGTGCGGATGGTGTGTACGTGAGAGGGATCAAAGTAGCTGAATCGCTAGTAGCTTGTAAATCGCTTCTTTATTGTGACACCTATGAGGATCCGTATGCCATTTTTAGTGTCCCTGTACCAGTGGAAGAGCTAGAGCATGCAGCGCTCAGTAATGATTTAGAGTGGCAAGTACGAGCGTTTAATACATTGTATGACAATCCTATGCCACACCGTGAAGTTATCAATCATATTTTACAAAACATTCACATACAAGAGAATAATGAAATGATGATTTATGCGGCAGTCACACATTTTAAGGCACGGGCGTTATTAGATGAAACGACAACAGAAAAGTTTAAAGTGTGGTGGGATTAAATTGGAAGCATCTATTGTCTTTTTTTGTTTAGCGATTACATTACATAATCTTGAGGAAGCGATTTGGCTACCGAAATGGTCTCAGCAGGCGTCAAAGTTTCAAAAGCCGGTTACGGCAAGTGAATTTCATTTTGCGGTCATTGTCATTACGGCACTTGCTTATTTATCGGCATTTATTTATATGAATTTCCCTGATTTTCAACTAGGGAAATGGTTATTTATTGGCTTTTTAAGTTCGATGGTATTAAATGCTATTTTTCCACATCTTCTTGCAACGATTGCAACGAAAACATATGCACCTGGACTTATCACAGGGCTAATATTAAATATTCCCATTAATTCTTTCATTCTTTATCACATGTTTCAACAGGGTGTCATGACGTGGGGAGAATTGATAATATCAACGGTTATCGTAGGTCCCTGTTTAATTGCTTTCATTCCATTGTTATTTTGGGGTGGGCGGCAGTTATCGCCTTTTTCACATCATGCATAAAAGTTATCGAACGAAACTAGTACGATTCAAGGCAGTGCATCTTTTTGCGCTGTCTTTTTTAGCTTTCACCCTCTAAAGTTTAGAAAATGAGAGAGGAGTGAAGCTATTGATGCTAAATATTTGAATAAAAACGGTGTTCTGCCACTTCCCCCTGCTTCATATACTACGTTACGAGAGGAGGGAGGAGGCGCGTGGAACTTCAAGATGTATTACGTGTAGCAGCCGTCGGATTAGTCATTGCACTACTTCATATATTTTTCGAGCAGACTGGGAAAAAAGAATTTTCATTCTTTTTATTCTTTATTGCTTACTTGTATATGACCGTGGAGCTTATTCGATTTTTGCGTTTGTTTTTTGAGGAAGTGGCGCAATTTCTACGATGGCTCTCCTTTTCAATATGAAGTATTTAATTTTTGCGACGTTATGCATGCTACTACTTAGCTTTATTAAAGGGGCCATTGGTAAGCTACATCCCATTATTAGCATTATTTTTTTCTTTTTATTTTTCGCACAAATATTTGCACTTGTTTTATATCCTCTTTTTTCAGAGCTAGTGACCATTACTCAAGTCATTCCGTATAGTAAATTGCTTGCGTATACAGCACTCCTGTTATTATTAAGTCATCTTGTGAAATCGATATTGGAAGAGCAGGAGTATGATGCTTTTTCTCAAGGCGTAGATATTGCTATACGTGGATCACTTGTACTCATCTGGTTGCAGCAGCTAAAGCCCGCAATGACACAACTAACAGATTTACTACACAGATTTAGTTAGAGGGACTGATATGGCACAATTACTACACCCGATAACGGAATCGATTACGTTGCTCGCGACATTGTTGCTATTGTTTTTGCTTCTTTTATTAATTGAAGGCGTGTCCAGTCATTCACGCCAGTTGTTATCAACTGTTTTTCTATTTCTCGTACTTATCATTGTTGCACAACAGTTATTTGATGCTTTTGTATTAATGAAAGAAATCGCCGCTATCTTTTCGGCTTTTTTCTTAGCATTCATTCCACTTGTCAGCACAGTCTTAGTCATTATGCAGTCCCTGATCTCGCTAGTAGCGTGGAGCCCGGCCATTATTTTTGTTTTGCAACTGCTCGTCTATTGTTGTGACAAGCTATTGATTCCCTCTCTGTTTATGGCACTCATATTTGATATATGTACAAGACTTTATCCACAAGTATCTTTTTCAAAAATAGCAGAATTAATTCGAAAAACGATTTTTAGTATAATCGCCGCATCCATTGTATTGCTATCCTCATTTTTAACATTTTCAAGCGTTGCCTTTTTCTCGATTCAAGAAACATTTGCAACGCCATTAAAAAAAGTCATTGAACAAAACGTGCCC
Source organism: Lysinibacillus sp. KU-BSD001 (assembly GCF_042920265.1). Taxonomy (NCBI): domain Bacteria; kingdom Bacillati; phylum Bacillota; class Bacilli; order Caryophanales; family Bacillaceae; genus Lysinibacillus; species Lysinibacillus sp. KU-BSD001. The sequence continues at coordinate 72,346 of NZ_JBDQZI010000007.1, forward strand.
ATTATCGGGTCGCTGCTTGTAGAGGGGATGTCACTGTTAAAGAAGTTTCAATCAACCGCCACAACAGTTACAGGGTTTACAACGATCACAGCACTGCTAATTCTATCGTTTTATCCAGCGGCGACATTGCTCATTAAAGCTTTTACATTTAAATTAGCGGGGGCGATTGCAGAACCTTTTGTAAATAATCGAATTAGTAATTTACTTGATGATATTGGCAAGACCTTGTTTATGCTATGTGCAATTGCATTATTATTAGCAATTGGGTTTATTGTCATTTGGTTGATTCTATTTTTTATCGTGCAAATCGGGACTGGAAAATCACTATGATTCAATTACTTTATTTAATGGTCTTTGCTGTTATTTTACAAACGATTATAGGAGACGAAGATTTTTCTACATTCGTAAAGCTGGCCGTATTTTTATGGTTAATTCAATTTATTGCACAGAATGTTAAGTATATTGGCTCCATTTTTCTCATAGGATAAGGTGACAGAAAGGAGGGCAAGTAATATGTGGCAACAAAAAAGGCGAATATAATCGCGTTGATTGTCATCGCCCTCGTTGGATTTCTGCTGTTTAGGCAAGACGTGAGTCCATCAATAGAAGAAACGGTAGAAGTAAAACTAGCGGCAACACTCTCACAAATTGAGGGGGTAGGACAAGTATCGGTATATTTTCATACAGAGGCATCAGCGGAATCTACACTATTTTCATTTAGTGCAAGTGAAAATAAAGCGACGTATACAGGCGTGTTAATCGTTTCAGAGGGGGCTCAATCACCGATTATTAGGCGGCAATTGCAAGAAGCTGTGAGTGCTGTACTCCAATTGCCAGCACACCAAATTATTATTTTACCAATGAAAAAGGAGGATCATCATGAAAGTTAAAAAAAGAACAGTTTGGTTTTTAACACTTGTATGTTTAACAGCTGTAATATCTGTGTATTATTTATTTGAACGACCAAGTAATTTTGACTTCACAGCGATTTTTACAGATGATTCATTAGAGGGAGCTATTTTAACAGGTGTCGATGAAGCAGAGAAGGCGGTACAAACAGACAGCTATGTGTTCGAGGAGATTCGCATGGAAATAGACAATGAACGAAGTGAGCTACGTACGCAATTAACAACGAAAATGGCTTCTGATCAGTCTACAGCAGAGGAAAAAAATGAGGCATACAATGAGATAAATGCGCTAATTGAATTAGAATCATCAGAAGCGATGCTTGAAATGATGATTGAGGGACTTGGCTATACAGATGCACTAGTGCGTTTAGAGGGAGACAAAGCAAATGTCACGGTATTAACAGAAGAAATCTCGACAGAACAAGCAAATGAAATCGTGTATCTCGTAAAAAATGAGATGGATAAAATGATCCATGTGACCGTAAATCCACAAACTTCTTACTATTAATGGAATAAAATAGGTGGACATGTGTTATATAGCAGGTAAATACAATTTTGCGCCCGAAATGTAAGCGTTTGTAGTATTTTATGTGAAATTTTTTTAATTTTTAAAATAACTATTTCAAAATGGCTGAAATAATTATAAAATAGTGTTCGTAGTTTAAATTACATACAAGGGAGAGTTATTAATGTTCAAAATTCAAGAAATCCGTGAAATTATTAAATTAGTAGATGCTTCTACAATCGACGAATTCGTATACGAAGCAGACGGCTCAAAAGTTAAACTTAAGAAAAACGGTGGCGCAGTTGAAGTTGTAGCTCCTAAAGCAGTAGTGGCAGCTCCAGCGCCTGTTGTAGAACAACCGAAAGCGGAAGCACCAGTAGCGGCTCCAGCTAAAGAAGAAGCACCAGCAGCGGCTCCAGCAGCAGCTAACGATGCGGATTTACACAAAATCACATCACCAATGGTTGGTACATTCTACCAAGCTCCAAACCCAGAATCACCTGCATATGTAAAAGTTGGTGACAAAGTAGGCGACGAAACAATCGTGTGTATCGTTGAAGCAATGAAATTATTCAACGAAATCGAAGCTGAAATTAAAGGTGAAATCGTAGAAGTATTAGTTAAAGATGGCCAATTAGTAGAATACGGTCAACCATTATTCTTAGTGAAACCTGAGTAAGGAGCGCTGCTAACATGAAAAAAGTATTAATTGCTAATCGCGGTGAAATTGCAGTACGTATTATTCGTGCATGTAAAGAACTAGGTATTTCAACAGTTGCAGTATATTCTGAAGCAGACGCTGATGCACTTCACGTAAAGCTTGCAGATGAGGCATATTGCATTGGTCCAAAATTATCAAAAGACTCTTATTTAAGTTTCCCAGCTGTATTAGGCGTAGCACAAAAAACGGGTGCTGACGGCATTCACCCAGGCTACGGCTTCTTAGCAGAAAACGCTGATTTTGCTGAAGCTTGTGAAAACGCTGGTATTAAATTTATCGGTCCATCATCACATTCAATCAAAATCATGGGTATTAAAGACGTAGCGCGTGCTGAAATGGAAAAAGCGAACGTACCTTTAGTTCCTGGTACAGGTATTGTACCTGATATCGAAACAGGTAAAAAGTGGGCTGCTGAAATCGGTTACCCAGTCATCATCAAAGCAACTGCTGGTGGTGGCGGTAAAGGTATCCGTGTAGCTCGCACTGAAGAAGATCTTGTAAAAGGTATCGAAATTACACAAAAAGAGGCTGCTGCAGCATTCGGTAACCCAGGTGTATATTTAGAGAAGTTCATCGAGTTCTTCCGTCACTGTGAAATTCAAGTATTAGCCGATGGTCATGGTAACGTCGTTCACCTAGGTGAGCGTGACTGTACGGTACAACGCCGTATGCAAAAGCTTGTTGAGGAAGCACCATCTCCAGCATTATCTGAAGAGCGTCGTGCTGAAATGGGTGAAGCAGCTGTAAAAGCAGCGATCGCTTGTAACTATGAAGGTGCGGGTACAATCGAATTCATCTATGACTATCAAGAAGATAAATTCTACTTCATGGAAATGAACACTCGTATCCAAGTAGAACACCCAGTAACTGAAATGATTACTGGTGTTGACTTAGTTCAACAACAATTAAAAATTGCTGGTGGTGCTGAGCTGCCATTCAAGCAAGAAGATATTAAAATCAATGGTTGGGCAATTGAGTGTCGTATTAACGCAGAGAACGCGTACAAAAACTTCATGCCATCAGCTGGTACTGTAGATACTTACGTAACGCCAGGTGGTTACGGTGTACGTATTGACTCTGCTGTATATGCAGGCTATACAATCCCACCATACTACGATTCAATGGTTGCGAAGCTAATCGTTCATGCAGATACGCGCGAAGAAGCAATCGCAAAAATGAACCGTGCACTTTCTGAGTTCGAAGTTTCTGGTCCTGGAATCAACACAACAATTCCATTCCACCAAGCTTTAATGAACAATGACGTATTCAAATCTGCTAAGTTCAATACGAAGTTCCTAGAAGAGAACGACGTATTAGGTGTAGCTGAAAAAGCGAAGTAATCACTTAGGGAATAGATAGAGAAATAGAGCGCTTATCAAAGTTTTTAAATTTATGACCTTCTAACTTTTCGGAGTTAGGAGGTTTTTTATGTTTAAAAGGAGAGGGCGTAAAGGGTGAATTTGAAGTATGTATGATCTTGTAGGTATATAATCAACCGCTCCCTCTAATTTACGCACGAAATGATGGTATGGTACGAATCGATCAATAGGGAGTATTTCTAGCTGCTCTCGTTCATTGATGTGATTTTTCAGCGAGACGGTACCTTTTCATCTCACATTGCTTGTAAAATGTAGTATAATGGCTATATAACCAATTAGTTTACGTATTACTAGCGTGAAGTTAGTGACTATAAAGAGAGGATGTTTAATAATGGCTGATAAACAACCAACATCATTTGTACAACCTACGCCAACAGGGAAAGAAGAGCTTGGTCAAATTGAAGTAGCATCAGAAGTGCTAGAAGTAATTGCAGGTATTGCGACGACTGAAGTGGAAGGGGTCGCAGCAACGCGCGGTAATTTTGCTTCTGGCGTGGTAGAGCGTTTCGGGAAGAAAGTACATTCAAAAGGCATTAAGGCTTCTATGACATCGGATGGGTTGATTGCGGTTGATGTATTTTGCTCGGTGAAATACGGATACTCTATTCCGAAAGTAGCAAAAGAAGTGCAATCAGCAATTCGCCAAGCGATTTTAAATATGACATCAATTGAAACAAACGAAGTGAATGTACATATTACTGGCATTCAATTTGAAAAAGAAGAAATGCAAGCATAAAACAGGGGAGTGGGGAATGTTCAAAGTGAATGTTCCCTGCTCTTTTTCTATTGAAGCGATATTTTGCGAACTTTGCCATGGCATTGTGACACATAGCGCATTAAAATCTTCTTAAGACATATAAACATGAGGAGGGGGTATAGGATGAAGGAATATATCATGGCCATAGATCAAGGAACAACAAGTAGTCGAGCAATTTTATTTGACCAAAAAGGGAATCCTGTTCATGTGGCGCAACAAGAATTTAAGCAATATTTTCCGAAATCAGGGTGGGTAGAACATAACCCAAAGGAAATTTGGAGCTCCATTTTGTCCGTAATTGCACAAGTATTATCAGAAAATGATATTAAAGCCGAGCAAGTCAAAGGGATTGGCATTACTAATCAGCGAGAAACAACGGTCGTATGGGATAAACAGACGGGGGAGCCTGTATATAACGCCATCGTTTGGCAATCTCGTCAAACAGCCGACATTTGTGAGGAGCTAAGGCAGGCTGGTCATGAACAGTTATTTCGCGATAAAACAGGTTTACTCATTGATGCGTACTTCTCAGGGACAAAAGTAAAGTGGATTTTAGATCATGTAGAAGGCGCGCGTGACAAAGCTGAAAAGGGGCATCTCTTATTTGGCACAATTGATACATGGATTATTTGGAAGCTCACAGAAGGGGCAGTGCATGTTACTGATTATTCGAACGCTTCTCGGACACTGATGTACAATATTTACGACTTAAAATGGGATCAAGAGCTATTAGATATTTTAGGTGTACCCGCTTCTATGCTGCCAGAGGTGCGCCCATCATCTGAAATTTATGGTGAAGTAGTAGGCAAGCATTTCTTCGGTTATGCGGTTCCTATTGCGGGGATTGCAGGAGATCAGCAAGCAGCGCTATTTGGGCAAGCGTGCTTTGAACAAGGAATGGTGAAAAATACGTATGGTACGGGTTGTTTCATGTTACTTAACACAGGGGAACAAGCAGTTCAATCACAACATGGATTATTAACGACCATTGCGTGGGGACTTGACGGCAAAGTATATTATGCCCTTGAAGGGAGTATATTTGTAGCTGGTTCTGCTATTCAATGGCTTCGTGATGGTCTTCGTATGTTCCGTCGTTCTTCTGATAGTGAACAATATGCAACAAGTGTGAGTGATACAGAAGGCGTGTATGTTGTACCCGCATTTGTAGGGCTTGGCACACCGTACTGGGATAGCGATGTGCGTGGAGCTGTATTTGGGTTAACACGGGGGACGAGTAAGGAACATTTTATACGTGCTACATTAGAATCGTTAGCTTATCAAACACGCGATGTATTAGCTGCAATGGAGTCTGATTCCGGGATTGAGATGAAAACATTGCGCGTTGACGGCGGAGCGGTGATGAACAGTTTTTTAATGCAATTTCAAGCAGATATTTTAAACGTCCCGGTAGAGCGTCCAGCAGTTAATGAAACAACAGCTTTAGGAGCAGCCTATTTAGCGGGGTTAGCTGTAGGTTTTTGGGATACGAAAGAGGCCGTACAAGCACATTGGCAACTGGATCGAAAATTTGAGCCGGTGATGGAGGAAGAACGCCGTGAACAATTGTTTACGGGTTGGCATAAAGCGGTCAAGGCCGCGCAAATGTTCAAATAATAGGTGACGCTAAACTTGACGGATAGGAAAGGTTAGGTTTCATGATAGGTAATTGAGTGTGAAAACAAGCATAGACAAAGTCAAAATGCGACTTTGTCTATGTTTCATTAGCTTGATTTTTTAATTTTCTTATTTGCTTTTGATGTTTTTACATTTTCGTGTATACGTTCAAAGTAGTAATAGTTGGTGAAATACTGAATACCACGAGAATACTGTAATGCTTGTATTTTATATTGTTCGTATTCATCCATTTGTCCTTTTTTATACTGAAGTACAGCGGCAATCAGTGATGTCATCCAAGGCTTTGCGAGAATATAGTTTTCTGCTTTAGCATTCCCTTGTGTGGCATCAATCAGAGCGAGACTATAATTACGCATCATATCATTGGGGATTTGTGCAGCAAAATCTTTTGCTGCACTATAATTATGATCCATCATTGCCCGGTTCGCTCGATAAGTTCCTTGCATAATAGGCGACTTGTATGTAGCTAAAATATGGTCAATGGCTTGCTTTTGAATAGCTGGCGAACTTTCCTTTAGCGATAATGTGTAGTTGTACAATGGGTTTTTTATTGAAGATTGTAAAAAACGTTCAATCTTTTGTACATTTTGGCTTCTGTATAAAATATACATAACATAGCCTGCACGTAATAAAGAAATACTAATGATTGTTACGACCAAAATCCAAAATGGGATTTTGAATATTACCGCGACGATTCCGGCAATAATGGCAAATAGAATTAAACTAATTGTATAGCTCATTTGAACACCTCCATAGATTTTCCCCTTAGCTATCATTTTATCAAATTATTTGCATAATTTCCTAGCTTGTCTATTAAGAAAGAATTTTGTTAAAATGAGACGTTATCCGTAGGAAAATTTCATGGTAGCGGTGTGATAATATAGAAAATATGCTATCATAAAAAGTAATGTATAAAAAGAAGGAGCAATATTGAATGAAACGACATGAAGCGCGTGAAAAAGCGTTGCAAGCTTTGTTTCAATTAGACAGCACAGAGCTACCGATTGAACAAGCAATCGAGCACGTTTTAGAAGAGCAAAAGTCAACTGCTTTTTTAGAGCAGCTAGTCCGTGGCACAATTGAACATAAAGAAGCAATCGACGCAGCGTTAGAAGAAAAACTAGAGAACTGGACGCTAAGTCGTCTGCCTAAAATTGAAAGAACTGTTTTACGTTTATCTGTTTACGAACTTTTATATATGCCAGATACACCACATCGCGTAGTACTAAACGAAGCGATTGAGCTTTGTAAAGTATTCGGTGATGAAAAATCGTCAAAGTTCGTCAATGGTGTACTTTCTAAATTTACACAACAATAACCCGTGAACATTGGAAGGAGTAACAACATGTCAAGTGCAATTATTAATGGTAAAGAAATTGGTCAAGAAATTCGAAAAAGTGTCGAAGTGCGTGTAGGCGCATTAAAGGAACACGGTGTAACACCAGGTTTAGCTGTTATTTTAGTTGGGGATAACCCAGCAAGTAAAACATACGTTGCCAACAAGCAAAAATCTTGTGAGGCAATTGGTATGTATTCAGAGCTTATTAAGTTACCAGCAGAAACAACGCAAGAAGCTTTACTCGACCAAATCCGTGATTTAAATGATCGTGAAGATATTCACGGTATTCTTGTGCAACTCCCATTACCAAAACATATTGATGAGGATGCTGTCATTGCAACCATTTCTCCTGAAAAGGATGTAGATGGCTTTTCACCAATCAGCGTTGGGAAAATGATGTTAGGACAGGAAACGTACTTGCCATGTACTCCTTTCGGTGTGATGAAGCTTTTAGAACATTCAGGTATTGAAGTGGCAGGTAAGCACGCGGTCATCGTTGGGCGTAGCCACATCGTAGGGAAACCAATGGGGCAACTGTTACTTCAAAAAGATGCAACAGTAACGTATACGCATTCTAAAACACCAGATTTGCCATCGTTCACAAAACAAGCAGATATTATCATCGCGGCGGTGGGTCGTGCGAATTTTATTACAAAAGAGCATATTAAACCAGGTGCTGTTGTTATTGATGTAGGGATTAATCGTGACGAAAACAACAAGCTTTGTGGAGATGTAAACTTTGCGGATGTAGACGGAGTTGCGTCACATATTACACCAGTACCAGGTGGTGTTGGTCCGATGACAATTACGATGTTATTAGAAAACACAGTGCAAGCGGCTGAAAAAAAGCTAGCACAGGACAAAGCTATTAAAAATATGTAAAATAAGAATAGTGTTAATAAGGGTGTCTAAAGGTAGGTGCAGACACCCTTTTCTTTTGCCATTGTAGGCTAAGTACATAAGAAAGGCGTATTTGCAACCGTACTCCTGCCGCTTACGCTTTCGTCGCAAAGTAAGATTTGGCGCGAATGCTTAGGCACTTTTTCAATTTGAAAAATTTTATACTTTCTTACTCTTTTAAAAAAGGGGGCGAAATGATGTCGTCTTCGTATTTATCCGTAAAAGCATTAACGAAATATATTAAACGGAAATTTGAAGCAGACCCACATCTGAGAGAAGTGTATGTAAAAGGTGAGTTATCAAATGTCAAAATCCACACATCAGGTCATATTTATTTTACGCTAAAAGATGATGGGGCACGTATTAATGCGACAATGTTCCGAAACCAAGCAGCCAAATTAGCCTTTCGACCGGAAGAAGGTATGCAAGTATTTATTCGGGGAGATGTCAATGTATATGAAGTAGGTGGAACGTATCAGTTATATGCTCACACGATGGAACCGGACGGAGTAGGTGGTTTATTTGTTGCGTTTAATCAATTAAAAGAACGCTTACAAAAGGAAGGGCTATTTAATCCTAACTTTAAGCAACCGATTCCACTGTATCCTAAAACAGTCGGTGTACTAACGGCTACAACAGGAGCAGCAATTCGTGATATTTGTACAACGATTGGGAGACGCTATCCACAAGCGGAAGTTTGTATTTATCCAACGCTTGTACAAGGGGCAAATGCAGCAGCGAATATTGCTAAAAATATTATATTAGCTAATGAGCAGGCAATGTGCGATGTGCTGATTGTTGGACGTGGTGGTGGTTCCATTGAAGATTTATGGGCATTTAATGAAGAAGTTGTTGCTCGTGCTATTTTCGAGAGTCGCATTCCAATCATTAGTGCGGTGGGGCATGAGACAGATACAACGATCGCCGACTTTGTAGCTGATTTACGTGCACCAACCCCGACAGCCGCAGCAGAACTTGCGGTACCCAATCAGCAAGAGCTCTATCAGCGTGTATTAAAAAATCAGTCTCAGCTCCATCAGATGATGACGGCGCGTCTCACATTTGAACGCAGTCGTTTGACGAAGCTACAAAATGCATATCCGCTTGCGATGCCTGAGCGATTATATCGCCCGTTTACGGAAAAGCTAATACAAATGGATACGCAGCTTCAGCATGCCACTTCACTGTATATGATGAAACAACGGAATGCTTTAGAGCGACTGCAGGCATCTTTACAAATGCAGTCACCGAAGCAAACATTAGATTACACAAAACGGCAATTAGATCAGATCACGCAGCAATTAACACGAGCGGCTTATACAAATGTGGAACAACGTAAACATCAATTTAGTAGCGTCATCCGTACACTTGAGGCGTTAAATCCGCTAGCCATTATGCACAAAGGATTTAATGTGTCATACAAAGATGGGAAAGTGGTCAAGTCGATTGACCAATTAGCGAAGGATGATACGATTCAAATTGCACTCCATGACGGGACAGCGCAGGCTAAAATACTGTCAACGGAGAAAAAGGAGGAATACTAATGTCACAACAATCATTTGCCGTAGCGATGACAGACTTAGAAGAAATTGTGCGCAAACTAGAACAAGGGGATGTTCCTCTTGAAGAAGCGATTGATTTATATAAAAAGGGCATGGAACTTTCTCAGTTTTGTCATGAAAAATTATCAAATGCAGAACAACAACTAATTTCAATTGTTGGTGAAGACGGCGAGAAACAACCGTTTTCAGCTAATACAGGAGAGATGTAAAATGAGTGAACGTTTACAACAATTTATAGCACAACATGTGCCGACGATTGAGTCACATATGTATGAGCTTGTAAAAGAAATTCGTGGACCAGAAATGCTAAAAGAATCGATGCTTTATTCACTTGAAGCAGGAGGCAAGCGTATTCGTCCATTGTTTGTAGTCGCTGTTTGCGATATGTTTAACGGTCTACAGCCAGCATCCTATACGGTTGGGGCAACAATCGAAATGATTCATACGTATTCCCTTATCCATGACGATTTACCGTGCATGGACGACGATGATATGCGCCGCGGGAAGCCAACAAATCATATTGTGTATGGTGAAGCACTGGCTGTACTTGCAGGGGATGCATTAAATTCATTATGCTTTGGTGTATTAGCACGGATGCCAAATGTATCAGCCGAACAGCGCTTAGAACTTGTTCATATGTTAAGTGAAGGTGCAGGGGCTGAAGGGATGGTTGGTGGACAAGTCCTTGATATGGAAGGCGAAAAACGCCAGCTGAATTTAGCCGAATTAGAAAATATTCATATTAACAAAACCGGTGCTTTATTACGATTTAGTATTGAAGCGGGTGCTGTCTTATGTAATGCTTCGCAGGAAGAGCGTGAGGCATTAGTGGACTATGCACACCATATTGGGTTAGCGTTCCAAATCCAAGATGATATTTTAGATATTGAAGGAACGAGCGAGCAGTTAGGAAAAACCGCAGGGAAAGATGTAGAAAGTGATAAAAGTACGTATCCAGCGCTATTAACAATCGATGGTGCAAAGCAAAAGCTAGAGGAGCATTATAAACTGGCACTTGCAGCATTAGATTGTCTAACAGTGGATAGCACATTGTTACGAGAATTTGCTAATTATATTATTTCTCGCAGTAATTAAAGTGTTAAACGTTTTATTCTCACGTTTAACACTGTTATAATAGAACAATATCGCAAACACGGTGAATAAATAGATGAAAAGGTGTGTGTAGAGATGGATTTAAACACGATTTCTAGTCCATCCTTTTTAAAAGGCTTGAATAATAAACAATTAGAGGCACTTGCAAAAGATGTTCGTGCATTTCTAATTGAAAAATGTTCTGTCACTGGAGGTCACATCGGTCCAAATTTAGGTGTAGTCGAACTTACAATCGCTTTACATAAAGCGTTTAATAGTCCAGCAGATAAATTTTTATGGGACGTAGGGCATCAAGCCTACGTGCATAAAATTTTAACAGGACGTGCCAGTCAGTTTGATACATTACGTCAGTATAAAGGACTGTGTGGATTCCCGAAGCTTGTAGAAAGCGAGCATGATGAATGGGAAACAGGACATAGTTCAACGTCTTTATCCGCTGCAATGGGGATGGCAGCAGCTCGTGACATCCGAAAGGAAAAAAATTATGTGGTGCCAATTATTGGCGATGGTGCACTGACAGGTGGGATGGCACTTGAAGCACTAAACCATATTGGTCATGAAAAAACGAATATGATTGTCATTTTAAATGATAATGAAATGTCTATTGCTCCTAACGTTGGTGCATTACATGGCGTATTAGGTCGCTTGCGTACGGCAAGAGAGTACTCTAAGGCCAAGGAAGAACTGGAGCGCTTAATGTATAAAATTCCAGTTGTCGGTGATAAATTAGCGGCAACGGCGGAGCGTGTAAAAGATAGCTTGAAATATTTAGTTGTATCAGGCGTTTTCTTTGAGGAAATGGGCTTTAAATATTTAGGGCCAATTGACGGACACGATTTTGAAGTGTTAGAAGAGACGTTAGAATATGCTAAAAAAGTCGAAGGTCCAGTCCTTGTTCACGTCATTACGAAAAAGGGTAAAGGGTACAAACCAGCAGAAGAAGATACAGTTGGTACATGGCATGGAACGGGTCCATATAAAATGGAGAACGGTGAGTTTGTGAAGTCAGCTGTAAAAGGTCCAGCTTGGAGTAGCTTAGTGGCAGAGTCCGTTCGTAAATGTATGAAGGACGATGAACGAATCGTAGCGATTACACCGGCAATGCCAGTGGGCTCTAAACTGGAAGGCATTCAAAAAGACTTTCCAAATCGATTCTTTGATGTTGGGATTGCAGAACAGCACGCTGCAACAATGGCTGCAGGTCTTGCAACGCAAAAGATGAAACCGTTTTTAGCGATTTACTCGACGTTTTTACAACGCGCATATGATCAAGTACTTCATGATATCGCACGTCCGAACTTAAATGTCTTTATCGGGATTGACCGTGCAGGCTTAGTTGGGGCAGATGGAGAAACGCATCAAGGGGTATTTGATATTTCCTTCTTGCGTCATATTCCGAATATCGTGCTTATGATGCCGAAAGATGAAAACGAAGGGCAGCATATGGTAAAAACAGCGCTTGAGTATGACAATGGCCCAATCGCGCTACGCTATCCACGTGGTAATGGATTAGGTGTTCCGATGGATGCTGAAATGAAAGCATTGCCAATTGGTTCATGGGAAGTGCTACGTGAAGGAAAAGATGCAACCATTCTTACATTTGGTACAACAATTCCAATGGCACTAGAAGCGGCAGAAAAACTAGCTTCACAAGGTGTGCAAGTAAAGGTTGTCAATGCGCGCTTTATTAAGCCAATGGATGAGGAAATGCTGCATGGATTAATGCAACACGGTGCACCAATTTTAACGATTGAAGAAGCCGTTTTGCAAGGTGGATTCGGTAGTGCAGTATTAGAGTTTGCGGCAGATTATCAATACAAAGTTGATATTGATCGTATCGGTATTCCGGACAAATTTATTGAACACGGCAGTGTCGATCAATTACTTGAAGAAATTAATGTCACAACAGAAGAAACAGTACAACGTATCAATGCGTTACTTAAAAAGCGGGTAGGAACAATATGACGAAACAACCAAAAGAACGTGTAGACGTTCTATTAGTGGAGCGTGGGCTGTGTGAAACACGTGAAAAAGCAAAGCGCTCCATTATGGCAGGACTCGTCTATTCCAATGAAACGCGCATCGATAAAGCAGGTGAAAAAATTGTTATCGATGCGCCGCTTCAAGTGAAGGGTTCTGACCTAAAATATGTGAGTCGTGGTGGATTGAAGCTTGAAAAAGCATTACAAATTTTCGATATGTCAGTCGAAGGAAAGTTAATGCTTGATATCGGCTCATCTACAGGCGGCTTTACAGACTGTGCTTTACAAAATGGAGCAAAACATTGCTATGCGCTAGACGTAGGCTCTAACCAATTAGCGTGGAAAATTCGTTCAGATGAACGTGTAACGGTCATGGAAAAAACAAATTTCCGTTACACAAAGCCGGAAGACTTAGTAGAAGGTTTACCGGATTTTGCAACGATTGATGTGTCATTTATTTCACTGTCACTTATTTTGCCGGTATTAAAAACGGTATTAATGCCTGGTGGCGATGTAATGGCACTTGTGAAGCCACAGTTTGAAGCAGGGAAAGAAAATGTCGGTAAAAAAGGCATCGTCCGCGAGCCTAAAATTCATTTAGCTGTGCTTGAGCAAACAGCTACAATGGCAACAGAAGTAGGCTTTGTCGTAGTAGACGCCTCTTTCTCGCCTATTACAGGTGGCGAAGGAAATATCGAATTTTTATTCCATTTAAAAAACCCAAAAGACGGTGAAGAATTGACACCGTTTACGGATTTTACACGTGTTGTAAATGAAGCACATGCACAACTAAAATCATGAAGAAATACAGCTCACTCTTAAATAGAGTGAGCTGTTATTGTATGCTCATACGTATGGCTAAAAAGACAAAATCTTATACGTAGGATTTTGTCTTTTTGAATTTTCTTAAAACTCACAAAGTATTGAAATAAACGCTTTTCTCGCTGCTATATTCAATTTTTCTTGTTTTTTTTTTATGCAAATGTTAGTGTAAATATACAATTAATTTTTCATGAGGTGAAGATATGAACAAAGGTCAACGTCATATTCGAATTCGCGATATTATTACAAATAATGAAATTGAAACACAAGATGATTTAGTTGAGCATTTAAAAAATGCAGGCTACAATGTGACACAAGCAACGGTATCACGTGATATTAAAGAGCTGCATTTAGTAAAAGTACCACTACAAGACGGTCGTTATAAATACAGCTTACCAGCAGACCAACGCTTTAATCCAATTCAAAAATTACAGCGTGCATTAGCAGATGCATTTGTTTCCATTGACGGAGCATCGCATTTTCTAGTAGTGAAAGCTTTACCTGGAAATGCTAATGCTATTGCAGTATTACTAGACCATTTAGATTGGAATGAAATTTTAGGCACGATTTCAGGAGACGATACGATTTTAATTATTTGTCGAACGGAAGAAGACCGTGAAGAAATTAAAAACAAGCTATTAGACATGCTTTAATTTGGGGTGGTATTTTTGTTACGAGAGCTGAGTATTCGAAACTTTGCCATCATAGATGACTTGACTGTTAGTTTCTTTGATGGCTTAACTGTGCTTACAGGGGAAACGGGAGCAGGAAAGTCTATTATTATCGATGCTGTTCATCTGTTAGCAGGTGGACGAGGATCGTTAGAGTTTATCCGTCACGGGGCGCGAAAAGCGGAGCTAGGCGGTTTATTTCAAATTTCAAATGATGATCATCCGATTTATGCAAAGTTAGAAGAGGCAGGTATTGAAGCAGAGGAAGGAACCATTATTTTACGACGCGATTTAAACGATAACGGGAAAAGTGTTTGTCGTGTAAATGGTAAATTAGTGCCACTTTCTGTGCTTCGTGATATTGGTGGCAGTTTAATCGATATTCATGGACAACATGAAAACCAAGAGCTGATGGATGAGAAACGTCATATTAATTTACTCGATCATTTTGCACAGGATGAGTTGCAAGAAGTAAAAGCGCAGTATCAAGCACTTTATGAATCGTATCGTGAATTGAAAAGAGAAGTACAAGCACTTAATTTAGACGAGCAGCGTACAGCACAGCGTATCGATTTATATCAATTCCAAATTAATGAATTAGAAGAAGCGGCATTAAAAGTGGACGAGGAAGAACAGTTAACGGAAGAACGCCGCCGATTAATGAACTTCCATAAAATTTTTGAACGCGCAAATGTTGCCTATCAAGCTATTTTGGGTGAAGCGCAAGGGCTTGATTTTATCGGCAATGCGATGCGCGCGCTTGACGATATTGCAAGTCTTGATACGAATTTTAAAGAAGCATCAGAAGCGGTCACATCGAGTTTTTATGCATTGCAAGATGCCGCTTACCAAATTCAACATGTACTAGATGATTTAGAATTTGACCCAGAGCGTATGAATGAAGTAGAGCAACGTTTGGCACAATACCAAGCAATGAAGCGTAAATACGGTACGACGGTAGAAGAAATTTTAGCGTATCACGCGAAAATCGAAGAAGAATTAATGCAGCTCATTAATCGTGATGAAACGATTCAACAAAGTGAAAAGCGCCTTCGTGACATGGAAGAGAAATTAAACCGCCTTGCTGAACAGTTAACGGCTATTCGAAAAGACAGTGCGATCGTTTTAAGTGAAGCCATTATGAGTGAACTACGGGTGCTTCATATGGAAAAAGCGAAGTTTATCGTTCATTTTGAAACGTTAGAGCAATTTGATGTCAACGGCAAGGACGACATTGCTTTTTATATTTCAACAAATGTGGGGGAACCGCCAAAATCTTTACCAAAAATTGCGTCAGGTGGAGAACTTTCACGTATGATGCTTGCATTAAAAACCATTTTTTCGTCGTCAAATGGCATTACATCTATTATTTTTGACGAAGTGGATACAGGCGTAAGTGGGCGAGTTGCCCAAGCGATAGCTGAAAAAATTGTAGATATTTCCGTTAACTCACAAGTACTATGTATTTCCCATCTCCCACAAGTGGCGGCAATGGCAGATCATCATTATTATATTAAAAAACAAGTCGAACATGATCGTACATTTACGACTGTTACAGAAATTAAAGGCCAAGCACGTATTGAAGAAGTGAGCCGCATGATGAGCGGAGCTGAAATTACTGATTTAACACTTCAACATGCAACAGAGCTGATTGAAATGGCCAAAGAACGAAAACAAGTCATAAATTAATGAACTAAGGCAAAGTCGAATTTTCGATTTTGCCTTTTTTTATGGATAGTAAAGGGAATGTTTTATATATTCTAACGTACATCATTTTACCTTGTTAACTGCGTGATATCTGCTTTTTTGTTAATGAACTGATGTAAAGGATATGTCTTTGACATGTGACCTTATTTTTCCGTTCATAAACGATTAAAAGTGCTACAAGCTAATGAAAAAAGGAGGTGGATTATGAAGCGACTTTTCCATTCATTGTTACTTGTTTGGTTAACTTTATTTACGTTTGTCATGCCGATTGAGGCGAAAAAGCTTATACCGATGGGACACACAATTAGTGTTCAATTACAAATGCCGCATTACTATGTAATAAATGACGTTCTTCTTAATAGCGGCGATTGGTTACGTAAAAGCGATCAGTTACTAAAAGTTGATGGGCAAGACATACAGGCATTAAAAGATCAAAAAATTTCATCGAATAAAAGCGTTAAGCTTGTGTTGCAACGAGGAGAAAAGCAACATACCGTTCAAGTAACGGGGAATGAATTTCAACAATTAGTAAGCTTTATGAAAAATCAAACAGATGGAGTTGGTACTTTAACCTATATCGACCCTGAACGTTTAGAGTATGGTGCGCTAGGACATCAAATTTTTGATCATTCTATAGATGTTACCCCTAAAGTATTAAAAGGATCACTCTATTTAGCAAACATTGCCCAAATAAAAAAAAGCCGCCCTGGAGAGCCTGGCTACAAAATCTCAAGTAACGAGCGGCATGAAGGAGAAGTTGGCAATGTATTATCAAATGAAGCGTACGGCATTTTTGGCAAATGGCAACAACCTCTACAACAAAGTCTGTATCCACCACTAGAAATTATACATGGAAATGAAATTAAAATAGGTCCGGCGAAAATGCTCACTTCTATTGAGGGCTCTAAAATTGAAAGTTTTTCTATCAATATCCACAAAGTGACAAATGAAACGTTTCAATTTACTGTAACGGATGAGCGACTTTTGCAAAAAACGGGTGGCATTATACAAGGCATGAGTGGTAGCCCAATTATACAAAATGATCAATTTATCGGTGCTGTAACGCATATGTTCGTGGAAGAACCACAAAAAGGTGCGGCAATCACCATTGTGGAAATGATAAAAAAATCCCCTAATTAATGTCGGAATGACTACACTTTAAATAAAAGTGTAGTCATTTTTACTTTTTTTTAATAAAATATTTGTGACGAAAGTTTGACGAGTGAAAGATAAAACAATTTTTCTGTCGTTTTTAGAGGAATCTATAATACTACATAATCATTTTGCTCTATTTAGAAAGGTTTTTTGTAGAGGTTGTCGAATTAGAAAAAATGTGTCAAATTAACAATGTTTTTTATGGAAAAATCACTAGGGGGAAATATTATGTCAAAAATTAAAATTGCCATTGCAGATGACAATCGAGATCTGATTAAAATGATGGAGGCCTATTTTGATAATCACGAAGAGATTGAAGTGATTTTTACTGCATCAAACGGAAAAGTTTGCATTAAGATGTTAGAACAGTATCGGCCAGATGTGTTGCTCCTAGATATCATTATGCCTCATTTAGATGGGATGGGTGTACTAGAGGCGATGTATAATGACGAAAAGCTAGCTAATATCCCTGTTATTATGCTCACTGCGTTTGGACAAGATGATGTGATGAAGATGGCTGTAAATTACGGAGCTTCTTATTTTATGTTGAAGCCATTTGAATTTGAGCAATTGGTACAAAAAATTACCCATGTTGCAGGGGTGAAAGTAGAGTCGGAAAAACGAAAGAGCGTTTTACAACCAACACAAAATAAAAAGATGGATCAACGCCAGCTCGATACAACTATTACAGCCATTATTAAAGAAATAGGTGTGCCAGCACATATTAAGGGCTATGCTTATTTACGAGAAGCTATTCAAATGGTTTATTATGATATCGAGTTATTAGGTTCTGTAACCAAAATTTTATATCCAGAAATTGCGAAAAAGTTTGGAACAACTTCATCTAGGGTCGAACGTGCTATTCGCCATGCGATTGAGGTAGCATGGAACAGAGGAAGCTATGAAACCATTTCAGAAATGTTTGGTTATACAGTGCATCATATGAAATCAAAGCCTACGAATAGTGAATTTATCGCCATGATCGCAGATAAAATTCGCATTGAAATGGTCGCGAGTTAAGAAATCAAGTAGCTATGCTCTTCATAAGAGGGAGGCGCACTTTTACAACATCACCCAGTTTTAATGATGCTCAATAAAGGTAATAAATGTTAAATCTTGTCATAATATCGTAGGAGGGATCCAATTGATTACAGACGGCTTACTACGTGCATTTGATTTAGCAGCACTTCATAAAATAGACGTTCGAACACTCAAAAATATTCAACGGATAGTAGAAAATGAAGTAAACTGTAATGGCATGGTAGCAGATGATATTACAATTCAAATTGTGATGTATTTGAAATATTGCAAAGAAGCGGTAACAAATACTATGACTGTACAAGATTTAAAACGAGAAATTACCATTATTGAGAAAAAGTGCATTTAAAAAGTAATGTTTAAAATGTTTTCTTTTAGGTGAAAAGTTGTTAGTGATTTGTACTTTTTTTAAATTATCCTTTGCCTCTAGGCACTCTAAGTTAAGAGTGCTTATTTTTATGCCTTTTTTAATAAATTATTGATTTTTTCTGAAATATTAAACTACAGTAAATAGTTATAAAGGGGTGGTTGGAAAGGTGTTTATGTGAGGTAAAAGAAGCTTGTTGAATAATTTGCTATTTCTTGCTAAACAAAACTTTTAAGATTGTATATACTAGTTTACAAGGGAAAGGAGGATTTACGTGATCGTCTTTATAAATGATTTTTTTGAAATTACCGAACAGAACGGGAAGGTATATTTAAAGACTATGAAGTCGGGATTCCCTTTAAAAGATTTTGACGCTATTTTACGTAGTTTTCCTCGTATTAAGTTAACGAATTTTGCTGTATTAAAAAATGTTTTATCAAAAGAAAATGCAACACCTGTCGAGGTTGGTCAATGGTTACCAAACCTTGAAATTGAAGTATCTCGCGATAAAATGTATGCTTCCTTATTCATACATGAAACACCCGATTTTATTCGCAGGAATCAACAACAATTACATGCACAAATTAATCAATTATTAGAAGAAAAGCGTATTGTTCATGGTATTTTGCCTATACATATGGAAAATATTATGCCAGGAAAGGCGATATTGATTGCACAAGGAACACCGCCTGTGAAAGGTGAAGATGCCAAAATTACTTATTTAGAAATACCTGAACGCAAGCCTGTCATACGAGAAGATGGAAAAGCAGATTACTATGATATGAATTTTATTTTTGAAATTCAAGAAGGCTCTTGGTTAGGAGAAAAAATCCCACCGCAGTCAGGGCAGGAAGGGAAAAATGTATATGGAGAGCTGCTACCTGCCGTATCAGGACGAGATGCACCGCTAAAATATGACCACAAATCTGCATATGAATGTGACGAGGATGGGAAAGTAGTTCTCCGTTCGCGTATATCTGGCGTATTAGAGCATCTACAAGGTCAAATTTCTGTCAATCATCACTTGCCGATTAACGGGGATGTAGGGATTGAAACAGGGAATTTACAGTTTGATGGTTCGATTACGATTCGTGGGACCATTCAAAATAGTTTTTCTGTTACTGCAAAAGGGGATATTTCCATTGAAGGACCAGAAGGTGTATCAGGTGCGAAGTTAATTAAATCCATTGATGGTGACATTTTTATTCGCGGTGGTATTTTTGGTTTAGGTGAAACTCGGATAGAAGCAGGGGGCAGTATTTTCGTTAAGCATGTGAATGAAGCAAACTTAATAGCAGGCAACGAGATTCATATAGGTTTTTATGCGATTGGTTCGTACTTAAGAGCACATTCTATTTTAGTAGATGAGCGTAAAGGTAAAATAATTGGTGGTACAGCCATTGCCAATAGCCAAATTGTTACAGCGATTTCTGGTAATCGTTTAGAGCGTCGTACGGAATTGATTATCCATAGCATTAATAAACAAGAAGCCTATGCCATTATTCAAGAAAAGGCAGCATATTTAAAGACCTTACAGGAAGAAGTTTTATCCCTTGAAGAACAAGTAGGTCGTCTAAGTGCTATTGCAAACCGACTAAATACGCAACAAATCGCCGCTTTTGAACAAGCAAAATTGAAGTTAAAACAGTATAATGAAGAAGCATTAGAAATTGACCATGAAATTAAAAAAATGATGAATGACTTACGTAACGTAGGAAAAGAAGAAATTTATGTAACAAAAGAAGCTAATGCGGGAACTTATATCCAAATTGGTAAAAAGTCATCTATTCTTTCAAAAATGACAAAGGGAAAATTTGCTTTAGAGTTTGGAGAGTTGAACGTTTAATGACAAAATATATCCCTGTTTATGCGCATCGGGGGGCGTCTGGGTACGCTCTTGAAAATACGTTTGAAGCGTTTGACAAGGCACGTATATTAAAAGCAGATGGTATTGAATTGGATATTCAACGTTCGAAGGATGATGGATTATTTGTCTTTCATGATTTACATTTAAAGAGGCTGACGGGTGTTAGTCAGTTTATAAACGAGTGTACAGCTGAAGAAGTAAGTAAGCTCAAATTAGGGCGACGTTTTATTCGTCTGTTTGCTAGACAGAGAATTCCGACTTTAGAAAAAGTGTTCCATTGGGCTAATGGGCATCATATGCCGTTAAATATTGAACTAAAAGAATCTTTAATTGAGAATATCATGCCGTTCATTCGTCTGTTAAAAACAGTTGATTTGCCTAAAGGAAGCCACGTATCTTCCTTTCATGACGAACTGTTGCGTGCGGTCAAGGTACATTGCCCTCATATAGAGACGGCCATCATCGTGACGAAGAAGTTTGAGTGGGACCGATTGCATGAGATGCATTATATTAATGCTGTGCACGCACACAAAAAATATTATCAACCGCGCTTTTTAGACATCTGTCAAAAGGCAAATAAGCCGATGCGTTTTTATAGTATTCGCGGAAATGAACATTTTTTAGCATTGCCTCATCCGATTGTCGAAGGGTGGATTACAGACTATCCTGATCGGGTAGTAAAGCGCCAGGCTTAGCGGAGAGTACAGTATAAATTTTATGAATAGGTGCATAAGAAAAAGACACATCCCGATCAAGGTCGAGATGTGTCTTTTTAATCTTGAGATGTAGGTTTACGTTGCCATCGTGGTGCTACTTTCCCTTTTTTACGATCACGGTGAAGTAGGAAGCCCGCAAAGAAACCGAAGCCGGCTAAGAAGAAAATAATCCCGACAACGAATTGTAACCAAAGCCAAGGAAATGGGGAAATTAAATTACTGAATAACGTATCACGCATAAATTTAATTCCAGCAGCAGCCATTAAGCCGGGAATTAATAGAACGATAAACGCTGCCATACGAGCCATACAAAAACCCTCCTAATCATAATTTCATTGTACAATGGTCATAGTGAAAGTCAAGAATCGACCACTTTCTCTTTCTACTAAAATGACATCTAATAAGTTTTGAAAAATTAGAATATTCTTAATAAAAGACTTTTGTGTATTTTTATTTGCGTTCATTCCCAATAGAAAGTATTGTAAATTTATAAGGCAAATTATTATTGCTTTATAAGTATGTCCTCTACATAAAGTAGAAAAAATAATTTAATTCGAGTAAGTTTTGAAGATTTTATTAAGGAGGGTATAAGTATATGGAGATTTTTAAGTACATGGAAAAATACGATTATGAGCAGCTTGTGATTTGTCAAGATCAAGAATCGGGCTTAAAAGCAATTATCGCCATTCATGATACAACGTTAGGTCCGGCACTAGGTGGCTGTCGTATGTGGACATATGCGTCTGAAGAAGAAGCGATTGAAGATGCATTACGTCTTGCACGGGGCATGACATATAAAAATGCCGCAGCCGGGTTAAATCTTGGTGGTGGGAAAACGGTCATTATCGGTGATCCATTTAAAGATAAAAATGAAGAAATGTTTCGTGCATTAGGGCGATTTATTCAAGGGTTGAATGGTCGCTATATCACAGCGGAAGATGTAGGGACAACGGTTTCTGATATGGATATCATTCATGAAGAAACAAATTATGTAACAGGGATTTCACCAGCATTCGGTTCATCTGGAAACCCATCCCCTGTAACGGCATATGGTGTGTACTTAGGGATGAAAGCAGCTGCACTAGAAGCGTTTGGTAGTGAAAGTTTAAGCGGGAGAAAAATTGCTGTACAAGGTTTAGGAAATGTTGCGTATACATTGTGTGAGTATTTATATAATGACGGTGCCGAACTCATTGTAACCGATATTAATGAAAAAGCGATTGATCGCGTAGTAGAGAAGTTTGGTGCTATACGAGTAGCGCCACATGAAATTTATGAACAGGATGTCGATATTTTTGCGCCTTGTGCATTAGGTGGAATTATTAATGATGAAACGATTTCGCAACTGAAAGTGAAAATCATCGCTGGCTCTGCGAATAATCAATTAAAAGAATCACGCCATGGCGATATTTTACATGAGCAAGGTATTCTCTATGCACCTGATTATGTAATTAATGCTGGCGGGGTGATTAACGTAGCGGATGAGCTTTACGGTTATAACCGTGACCGTGCAATGAAACGTGTAGAAACGATTTATGACAGCTTAATAAAGATCTTTGCTATTTCAAAAGAAGAAAATATTCCAACATATATTGCAGCAAACCGTTTAGCTGAACAACGCATTGTCAGAGTTGCAAAGTCACGTAGTCAGTTTTTACGAAATGAGAAAAGCATTCTAGGTGATAGATAGTTCATAGTGGGAGTGAAGTATACTTCACTTCCCCTGTCTTAAGGGGGATGTATATGGCAAAAGAATATGATGTGGTCATTTTAGGTGGCGGGACAGGTGGATATGTGGCAGCCATTCGTGCTTCGCAGTTAGGGTTAAAAGCAGCAATTGTGGAACGTGATAAGCTTGGTGGTACGTGCCTTCACAAAGGATGTATTCCAAGTAAAGCGCTATTAAGAAGCGCAGAAATTTATAGCCAATCGAAAAAAGCGCATAGTTACGGGGTTGATGTGGCAGGAGTTACATTAAACTTTGAAAAGGTACAACATCGAAAACAACAAATCGTTGAGCAACTTTATAATGGTGTTCAGCATTTAATACAGAAGGGGAAAATAGACGTTTATCACGGAACAGGGCGTATTTTAGGACCATCCATTTTTTCACCATTGCCAGGGACGATTAGTGTGGAAATGCAGGACGGTACAGACAATGAAATGCTTATACCGAAAAACGTCATCGTTGCAACGGGATCACGCCCGCGCATGTTGGATGGGGTAGATGTTGACGGACAAACGATTATCACATCAGATGAGGCATTACAATTAAAGACGTTACCGAAATCAATCATCATTGTCGGTGGGGGTGTAATCGGCATTGAATGGGCATCGTTGCTTGCTGATTTTGACGTCGCAGTGACCATTGTAGAATATGGAGAGCGTATTTTACCTACGGAGGACGTAGATATTTCCTCGGAAATGACAAAACTATTAAAAAGACGCAATATTCGTATTTTTACTAGTGCAATCATCGATACGAGCACAATCGAAGTTTCGACTAAAGAAGTTACATGTTCGCTAAAAACAGGAGAAGTATTGACAGCTGAAAAAATGTTGCTATCCATTGGTCGTACAGCAAATATTGAAAACATTGGCTTAGAAAATACTGAAATCGAAATTGAAAACGCTTGCATAAAAGTCAATGCACATTTTCAAACGAAAGAGCATCATATTTATGCAATCGGAGATGTGATCGGTGGCATGCAACTCGCACATGTTGCCTCATATGAAGGGATGCGAGCGGTAGAGCATATAGCTGGATTAAAAAATGAAGCACTACATTATTCCAATATAGCTCGCTGTGTGTATGGGCACCCAGAGATTGCGAGTGTTGGCTTAACAGAAATGCAGGCACAGGAGCAAGGGTTTGAAACGAAAGTGGCTACATTCCCATTTAAAGCAATTGGAAAGGCGCTTGTCTATGGAGAAGCGGAAGGGTTTGCCAAGGTAATTGCGGATCGTCACACAAATGATTTGTTAGGTGTTCATCTCATTGGTCCTCACGCGACAGATTTAATTTCAGAAGCGGCACTGAGCTTATTTTTAAATGCAACACCTTGGGAGATGGGCGCGACTATTCACCCGCATCCATCACTGAGTGAAGTGTTAGGTGAAGCAGCACTTGCTATTGAAGGGAAGGCTATCCATTTTTAACTACGAGAGGGGATGTTCGTATGACAGAAATGTTACATCATAGTAGTTTAGGTTTGACAAATGAGGATGTATGTAAAATGTACGAAACAATGCTATTAGCAAGGCGATTAGACGAGCGGATGTGGCTATTGAACCGTGCAGGAAAAATTCCGTTTGTTATTTCATGTCAAGGTCAAGAGGCAGCGCAGGTAGGGGCAGCATTTGCACTTGATTATACAAAAGACTATATTGCGCCGTATTATCGCGATATGGGCGTTGTGCTTCACTTTGGAATGACAGCACGGGATTTAATGCTGTCGGCTTTTGCAAAAGCTGAAGACCCAAACTCTGGGGGGCGTCAAATGCCTGGGCACTTTGGTCAAAAGAAAAATCGTATTTTAACAGGTTCTTCACCTGTTACGACACAAGTACCACATGCTGTAGGGGTAGCACTTGCAGGGAAAATGCAGCGTGAAGATTTTATCACATTTGTCACACTGGGAGAAGGCTCGTCCAATCAAGGCGATTTCCACGAAGGTGCAAACTTTGCAGGTGTTCATAAATTACCTGTCATTATTATGGTTGAAAATAACCAATACGCTATTTCGGTACCTGTTGAACGGCAATTAGCATGTAAGAAAGTATCCGATCGTGCGATTGGTTATGGGATGCCTGGGGTTACAGTAGATGGGAAAAATCCGTTAGAAGTATATAAAGTAGTGAAAGAGGCGGCAGATAGAGCTAGAAAAGGCGAAGGGCCGAGCTTAATCGAAACCGTAACATTTCGCTTAACAGCCCACTCTTCTGATGACGATCATCGTCAATATCGTACGGCAGAGGATATTGAAGAAGGGCGTGCACAAGACCCGATTCTATTATTTGAAAAGTATTTAATGGAAACCGATGTAGCAACAGTTGAAAGCTTGCAGGAGATAAATGAAAGAATACTAGAAATCGTGAATGATGCGACAGATTATGCAGAAGCTGCACCGTATGCAACACCAGAACATGCACTCAGATTTGTGTATGCAGAAGGGAGTGACGTCTAATGCCAGTAATGTCTTTTATTGAGGCCATTAATTTAGCGATGAAAGAGGAGATGGCGTCTGATGAGCGCGTCTTTATTTTAGGAGAAGATGTCGGACGCAAGGGTGGCGTATTTAAAGCAACGGTAGGATTATATGAACAGTTTGGCGAGGCACGTGTGTTAGATACACCACTTGCTGAAAGTGCAATTGCAGGTGTAGCCATTGGTGCAGCGATGTATGGGATGCGCCCGATTGCTGAAATGCAGTTTGCTGATTTTATAATGCCGGCTGTCAATCAAATTGTGTCAGAAGCGGCGAAAATTAGATATCGTTCGAATAATGATTGGTCGTGTCCACTTGTCGTTCGCGCTCCATTTGGAGGGGGAATCCATGGTGCACTTTACCATTCACAGTCAGTAGAAGCGCTATTTGCTGGTACACCAGGTTTGAAAATTGTGATTCCATCAACTCCTTATGATGCAAAAGGGTTACTAAAGGCAGCCATTCGAGATGAGGACCCTGTGTTGTTTTTTGAGCATAAAAAAGCATACCGATTAATTAAAGGGGAAGTCCCACTGGAAGACTATACGCTACCAATTGGCAAGGCAGATGTAAAACGTGAGGGAGATGACATCACGGTTATTACTTATGGGTTAACTGTTCATTTTGCGATGCAGGCAGCAGAAAGGCTAGCAACCGATGGAATAGAAGCACATATTCTCGATTTGCGAACGGTTTATCCACTCGATCAAGCAGCGATTATTGAAGCGGCATCTAAAACAGGGAAAGTACTGCTAGTGACCGAAGACAATAAGGAAGGAAGCATTATGAGTGAGGTTGCGGCCATTATTGCAGAACATTGTTTGTTTGAACTAGACGCACCCATTCAACGCTTAGCTGGACCGGATGTACCAGCGATGCCATATGCGCCAACGATGGAGAAATTTTATATGATTAGTCCAGACAAAATTGAGCGAGCAATGCGTCAACTTGCTGCATTTTAGGAGGAGAGCGTTATGATTCAAAACATTACGATGCCTCAGCTTGGGGAAAGTGTCACAGAAGGCACGATTGAACGTTGGCTTGTAAAAGTGGGAGACCGCGTAAATAAATACGATCCATTGGCAGAAGTCCTGACAGATAAGGTGCAAGCAGAAATTCCCTCGTCCTTTAGTGGCATTATTCAAGAGTTAATTGCTGTTGAAGGTGAGACACTTCCAGTAGGGGCGGTTGTTTGTACCGTTCAAATTGAAAGTAGCGATGAACTACCAACTGCACCGGAAACAAAAAAATCTAATGTTTCTGCCGCTATTTTAAATGCAGGAGTGCATAAACCGCTGCCTAAAAAAGAAGAACCATCCTCAAAAAGGGAACTACGTGAGCCGAAAATGAAGGCACGCTATTCACCAGCTGTATTGAAGCTTGCCGCAGAATATGCGGTTGATTTAGAAAAGATGGAAGGTACAGGGTTTGAAGGGCGGATTACACGAAAAGATGTATTAGCCATAATCAATACTGGCCAACAACAAAGTGAACCTGTGCCAACACCAGCTGCGCTTGAAGTACAGCAAGAGGTGCAGCAAAACGTACCATTACGAAAAGAACAAACAGCTTTAAAAAGTGGAGATATTGAACTACCGATTACAAGCGTACGACGAGCGATTGCAAATAATATGGTGCGCAGTAAGCAAGAGATCCCTCATGCATGGATGATGATCGAAGTAGATGTAACAGAATTAGTTGCATATCGTGATGCCCTAAAAGAGGAGTTTAAGCGACAAGAAGGCTACAATTTAACGTATTTTGCATTTTTCATCAAAGCAGTGGCACAGGCATTAAAGGAATTCCCGATGATCAATTCCACATGGGCAGGAGACAAAATCATTCAAAAAAAGGATATTCATATGTCCATTGCGGTCGCAGCAGATGATCAATTATTTGTCCCTGTTATAAAACACGCTGATGAAAAGTCAATAAAAGGAATAGCGCGTGAAATTCATGAACTTTCACAGCTGGCAAGAACTAAAAACCTACGTCCTGAGCATGTTTCGGACGGAACTTTCACCATCAATAATACAGGTTCGTTTGGCTCAATTCAGTCAGCAGGTATTATTAATTATCCACAAGCTGCTATACTACAGGTGGAAAGTATTGTAAAAAAACAGGTAGTAATTGGTGGAAATATGCTTGCGATACGTGATATAGTCAATCTTTGTTTATCATTAGATCATCGAGTACTCGATGGACTTATTTGCGGTAATTTTCTGAAAAGAGTAAAAGAAATACTCGAAAACACGGATAAAAATAAGATGTCAGTCTACTGACAACTGCCAGGAAGCCTATAAATATAGGCTTCCTTTAATTTTTATACTTTATTGTAAGCACTTTCTCATGTAAAATACATTGTAGAATATAGTAAGGGGGGAAGCTAATTAGCGTCCACATGTCAACTAACATGAAAGAAATACAATTTCCGGCAGCTAGTTATGAACAATGGAAAGAGCAGGCAATTGCTGCTTTAAAAGGAAAACCATTTGAGTCATTGTTCACAAAAACAATCGAAGGGGTTACACTTGAGCCACTTTATACACAAGAAATGCTTGTAGAAAAATTAGGGGAGCAGCTTGAGAAACAAGTAGCGACAATCCGTACGTTATCGGCAACGAATGGATTACAAATCGCACAACAAATCACAGGCGATTCACCAGAGAAATTTTTCGCGCATTTAGACGACAGCTTAGCACGCGGCAACAAAGTAATTACAATTGATAGCCGTTTACCATTCGCGTTAGATGAGCAAATAATTGCTAAATTGTCGAGTTATTTAACAGAATATTCGTTTAAATTTATTGTTGAAAACGCAAATGACCCAATTTTAGCCGTGTTCAACGCAATCGAAGAAGGCAAACGTACGAATGTCGAAGGCTATATCTTAAGCAACGATGCAATTGATTTAGCAGACTATCCAAATGTACGAACTTCGGTAGCAAACACAGTACCATATCATAACGATGGTGCAAATGCTGTACAAGAGTTAGCGATTGCATTAGCACTTGCGGCAAAACAAGTAAAAGCGGCTGCATCTTATGAAGCGTTTGCTTCTAAGTTTTTCGTCAACTTTGCTATTGATACACAATTCTTTGCAGAAATCGCTAAACTTCGCGCTTTTAAAGTGCTATGGAAAGCGTTTGCAAATGGGGTTGGTGCAGAAGCCATCGCTGTACCGATTGTCGCTGAAACATCCGTACGTAGCTTCTCAAAAGTAGACGTTTATGTAAACTTATTACGTGCTGGAAACGAGGCATTTGCTGGCGCAATTGGTGGTGCTGATGTATTTACAGTGCATCCACATGATGTGTTATCAAAACCAACTACTACATCAACACGTATTGCACAAAATGTACTATTAGTCATTAATGAAGAATCGCAAGTGTTGAATGTATTAGATCCAGCAGGCGGTTCATATTTCATCGAATCATTAACAGCAGATTACGTAAAAGCGGCTTGGGCGCTATTCTTAGAAATTGAAGAAGCAGGCGGTATTGATGCATATGCAGATACGTTAGCAGCACAAATTGCAGACGTTTATGCACAACGTATTAAAGCAGTTGAAACACGTAAGCATTCACTAATTGGGACGAACATCTACGCAAATCCAGCAGATGAACTACCAACAGAAGAGAATGTACAATTTACAGATGTAAAACGTTTAGCGATTCCATTTGAAAACTTACGTAAAGAATTTGCAGCAGCGAATGCTAAAATTGCCATTTTAACATTCGGTGAATTAAAGAACTTCAAGCCACGTGCAGACTTTGTAGCAGGCTTCTTTAATACAGCGGGTATTACACCAGAACAATCAGGTGCAATCGATACAATCGATGCAGCAAAAGCTTGGTTAGCACAAGCAGATTTCAATTACGTATGTATAGCAGCAACAGACGATGATACAAAAGCGTTAGTCCCTGCATTATTGGAAGACAAGCCAGCTCATATCGTGTTAGATGCAGCAGGTAAGTTTAAAGAAGAAGCAGATACTTGGACAGCACAAGGCTTGAACGGCTTTATCTTCGCTGGTCAAAACATCATTGAAAAACTAAATGCTGTAACTGCTAGCATGAAGGAGGTACAACGATGAGCGCAAACTTTAAATCAGTTGTGATCGAGGACGTGCTAAAGGCAGAACAAGTAGAAGCAAATGGCACATTTTTAACGAATGAAGGCATCGAAGTAAAATCTGTATACAGTGCAGAAGATATTAAAGATGTAAAACATACACAAGACGTAGCGGGTATCGCACCAAATACACGTGGACCTTACCCAACGATGTACGTAGCTCGTCCTTGGACAGTACGTCAATATGCAGGTTTCTCAACAGCAGAGGAATCGAATGCATTTTATCGTCGTAACTTAGCGATGGGGCAAAAAGGTCTTTCAGTAGCATTCGACTTAGCGACACACCGTGGCTATGACTCAGATCACCCACGTGTAACAGGTGATGTTGGTAAAGCTGGGGTTGCGATTGACTCTGTAGAAGATGCGAAGATTTTATTTGATGGGATTCCACTTGACCAAATGTCTGTATCGATGACAATGAACGGTGCAGTATTACCAGTTCTTGCATTTTATATTATTGCAGCGGAAGAGCAAGGGGTAACACCAGATAAACTTGCAGGTACAATCCAAAATGACATTTTAAAAGAGTATATGGTACGTAATACGTACATTTACCCACCAGCAATGTCGATGAAAATTATCGCTGACATTTTTGAATACACATCAAAATTCATGCCAAAATTCAACTCGATTTCCATTTCGGGTTACCATATCCAAGAAGCAGGCGCGACAAACGACATCGAGCTTGGTTACACGCTTGCAGATGGTCTTGAGTATGTACGTACAGGTCTTAAAGCCGGTATCGACATCGACAAATTTGCACCGCGTTTATCTTTCTTCTGGGCAATTGGTATGAACTACTACATGGAAGTAGCAAAAATGCGCGCAGGTCGTCGTATTTGGGCACAAATGATGTCGACATTCGAGCCAAAGAGTTCAAAATCTTTAGCATTACGTACGCACTCTCAAACGTCTGGATGGTCTTTAACAGAGCAAGATCCATTCAACAACGTAGCGCGTACATTAATCGAAGCAAACGCAGCTGCGATGGGGCATACACAGTCACTTCACACAAACGCATTAGACGAAGCGATCGCTTTACCAACAGACTTCTCAGCGCGTATTGCACGTAATACACAGCTATTCTTACAAGAAGAAACAGGTATGACGAAAGTAATCGATCCATGGGGCGGTTCTTACTACGTGGAGAAATTAACAGAAGAACTACAAGAAAAAGCATGGGAATTAATCGAAGAAATCGAAGAGCTTGGCGGTATGGCAAAAGCGATCGATACAGGTTTACCGAAAATGAAAGTTGAAGAAGCTGCGGCGAAACGCCAAGCGAAAATCGACTCAAAAGCTGAAACGATTGTTGGTGTAAATCGATACCGTTTAGCAGAAGAGGAGCCAATCGATATTCTTGACATTGATAATACCGTTGTACGTCAAAAACAAATCGAGCGTTTAGAAAAAATGAAAGCAGAACGTAACGAAGAGGAAGTACAAAAGCATTTAGCGCGCTTAACAAAAGCAGCTGAAGATGGATCTGAGAACTTACTTGCTGTAGCAGTAGATGCTGCACGTGCTCGCGCATCTTTAGGTGAAATTTCAGATGCAATCGAAAAAGTATCAGGTCGTCATAAAGCGGTAATCCGCTCAATTTCTGGCGTTTACTCATCAAACTTTGCAGATGATGAGGTAATCACAGAAGTAAAGCAAATGACGGAAGAGTTCTTAGAAAACGAAGGTCGTCGTCCACGTATTCTAGTAGCAAAAATGGGACAAGATGGTCACGACCGTGGTGCAAAAGTTGTTGCCACAGCTTATGCGGATCTTGGTTTCGATGTGGATATTTCTCCACTATTTATGACGCCAGCTGAAACAGCTCAAATGGCTGTAGAAAATGACGTACACTGTGTAGGTGTATCTTCACTTGCAGCGGGTCATAAAACATTAGTACCAGAATTAGTCGCTGAACTGAAAAAATTAGGCCGTGAAGATATCATTGTCATTTGTGGTGGTGTAATCCCAGCACAAGACTATGACTTCTTATATGAAGCTGGAGCAAAAGCAATCTTCGGTCCTGGTACAGTTATTCCAGTAGCAGCTCAAAAATTAATTGAGGAAATCTACAAACAGTTAGGCTACGAGGAAGTGGCAAACTAATGGAATACTTTAAAGGGATGGAAGAAAAAGGCTTAATTGTCATGGAAGGCGTGAAAGGTGGTCATGATGGTATGAGTCACTCAGCCCCGAAACGATTCCGTAAAAAAAAGCAAGAACAGCTTGATATCCCTGCTTTAGCAAGTGAGGTACGTGCCGGTGTACGTACTTCGCTTTCCAAGGCGATTACGCTTGTCGAAAGCTCCAATGCTGAGCATAAGGAGCAGGGGCAAACATTACTACAAGAGCTACTACCGTTTACAGGTAACAGTATTCGTATTGGCATTACAGGTGTACCAGGTGCAGGTAAATCTTCATTTATCGAGGCATTTGGGACGATGCTCTGTAAAATGGGCAAAAAAGTAGCGGTACTTGCGATTGATCCAAGTTCCTCATTATCTGGCGGGAGTATTTTAGGCGATAAAACGCGTATGGAAGAGCTTGTTCGTCAAGAAAATGCATTCGTTCGTCCATCACCTTCCGCAGGTACACTGGGTGGCGTCCATAAGAAAACACGTGAAACGATGCTCATTTGTGAAGCAGCCGGCTATGATGTCATTTTAATTGAAACGGTTGGCGTTGGACAAAGTGAGACGTATGTACGTGGCATGGTCGACTTCTTTTTGCTACTTGTATTAACAGGGGCAGGGGACGAGCTACAAGGCATGAAAAAAGGAATTATGGAATTAGCGGACGGGATTTTAGTGCATAAAGCAGATGGTGATAATGTACGTCCGGCACGAAGAACAATGCAAGAATATAAGCAAATTTTGCACTTTCTACAGCCGTCCACACCAGGGTGGGTTAGTACAGCACTTGCTGCGTCCTCAATGGAAAAAACGGGCTTGGAAGATGTATGGAATATGCTGTTGACGTTTGAGGAAACGGTTAAAAAATCGAATTATTGGACAGTACGCCGTCATGAGCAAACACGTGATTGGTTCCATACGATGATTACGGATCACTTAATCGATTCCTTTTACCAAAATCCGTCACGTAAAGTGCAAGTTCGCGAGTTAGAGGATGCCATTTTAAATGGTCGACTAACTGTGACACAAGGGGTTAATCAATTATTTGATGAAAAATAAGGATAATTGGTTATTAAACAATCGATTCTGCAACTGAAGTCCTTTGCAACGCTCGAACGAACTTGCTATGATAAAATGGTATTGTGAAAGGAGCGATGAATCGATGAATATGGACTACGATTTATTTATGCAACAAATTACAACGACAGCACGTGCTGAAATGGAAGCAGCGGGCTACGAACAATTACGTACGCCTGAAGAGGTGGAAGCGGCGTTTGAACGTCCTGGTACAACCCTTGTTCTAGTGAACTCTGTATGTGGATGTGCAGGGGGAATTGCTCGCCCAGCAGCTGGTGCAGCGATTCACTATGATAAGCGTCCAGACCATTTAGTAACAGTATTTGCAGGTCAAGACAAAGAGGCGACTGCAGCAGCTCGTTACCTTTTTGGTGAAGATCACTTACCATCATCGCCATCATTTGTCTTATTAAAAGATGGTCAAGTAGTGGCAGAAGTGGGACGTTACGAGATTGAAGGACATGATCCAGTTAGTGTTGTTACGAACTTACAAGGTTACTTTGAAGAATACTGCGAGGAAGTATAAAAACGCCGGTGCAGTCCCGTTCTTGACGGGATTTGCACTTCCTGTTAAAAAAAGGGAGAGCGGTCGATGAAAAAATTTTCAATCGGCTATCGTACATTAAAGACGGCGCTTGGTGCTTCTGTTGCGATAGCAATCGCGCAGTACTGTAACTTAGATTTTTTTACTGCCGCAGGAATTTTAACCGTTTTGAGCGTGCAACCGACAAAAAAGAAATCGCTTCATGCCGTGTACACACGTGTCGTAGCAAGTGCTATCGCGATGATACTTGCATACGTATTTTTCGAAATATTTGGATATAACCCCGTTATTCTCGGAATAATGCTTGTCGTTTTTATACCAACGATTGTATCGGTTGGTGTGATCGCAGGTTTTGTCTCCAGTGCGGTCATTATTATGCACATTTATGCGGAAGCCCATTTTACATTAGCCCTTTTCTATAATGAATTAGCATTAATGGCAATTGGCTATACAGTAGGTTTAGTAGTGAATATGTATATGCCAGATATTCAAAAGGAACTTGACTGGTACCGAAGAGAAATTGAATCCTTATACAAAAAAATATTTTCTGAAATTGCGAAATATTTAAAGGAAGGGGATATGCTTTGGGATGGTCATGAACTTGTAAAAGCTGTTGAAATATTAAATAAGGCAAAAGCACTTGCTTTCCAGGATGTTGAAAATCATCTTACACGTAAGAAAAATGCATATTATGTCTATTTTGATATGCGGGAACAACAACTGGAGATCATTGAACGTGTTTTGCCGAAAATTACTGCCCTACCTGTTATAGTACAACAATCGGAATTAGTCGCTGTTTTTATGAAAGAGCTAAGTGAACATGTTCATTCAGGCAATACAGCTAGTCATTTTAGAGAAAAACTAAATGAAGTAAAAATAGAGTTCGCCAATATGCCATTACCAAATGACCATCAAACATTTAGAGCTATGGCAGCATTGTACCAGTTTATTGAGGAAATGGATGCGTATTTAGCAATCAAGCAATCTTTTAAGGGGTTGTAATAAAAAAGATGGATGCAACATCGCATCCACCTTACATAATAGCAGCTAAACCTAGTCCAATCGTTGAAATTAACATAATGACAATCATTGTATAGACAACGATTTTTTGAAATTTCTTATTGCTCATACGTATTCGCTCCTTCTTTTCTCTTTATTTAGTGTATCAAATTTAAAGAAATTCTCAAGTAGTTATCGCTTAATACAAGGCGGCAATATAGCCATTTATAAGGGGAGTTTACACAATGGAAAAAGTAGACCACATTGGAATCGCAGTGCGAAATATCGATGAACGTATTACATATTATACGGAAACACTTGGTTTAAAACTTTTAAAATTAGAAGAAGTAGAATCTCAACAAGTGAAAGTCGCTTTCATCGATGCTGGAAACGTAAAAATTGAGCTTTTAGAACCAATGAGTGAAAAAAGTGCAATTCATGGTTTCTTAGAAAAACGCGGTGAAGGCATTCATCACGTAGCATTTGGTGTTACAGGGATCCGTGAGCGCATGGCTGAACTTCGTGAAAAAGGTGTACGCCTTCTTTCAGATGAACCAGGTCCTGGTGCAGGCGGCGCTGAAGTAGCGTTCTTACATCCGAAAGACTCTTTCGGTGTACTATACGAATTATGTGATAAAAGTGGAAAAGGGGAGCAAAAATAATGGCACTTACTGTAGATATGTTTGACAAAATTAATGAACTATATGACCGCAAAGGGATTATTGAATTAGGTGGTGGTGACGCTCGTATCGAAAAACAACATGAAAAAGGCAAAATGACTGCTCGTGAGCGTATCGAGATGTTACTTGACGAAGGCACTTTCGTAGAGATTAACCCATTCATCACACACCGTACAGTAGACTTTGGTATGGAAAAATTAGAAGGCCCTGGTGATGGTGTAGTAACTGGTTTCGGTAAAATCAACGGCCGTAACGTATACTTATTCGCACAAGATTTCACTGTATTCGGTGGTGCACTTGGTGAAATGCACGCGAAAAAAATTGCAACAGCAATGGACTTAGCTGCGAAAAACGGTACACCATTCATCGGTATTAACGATTCAGGCGGTGCGCGTATCCAGGAAGGCGTACTTTCTTTAGACGGTTATGGTCATATTTTCTACCGTAACTCTATTTATTCTGGTGTAATTCCGCAAATTTCAGTAATCATGGGACCATGTGCGGGTGGAGCAGTTTACTCTCCAGCAATCACTGACTTTATCTTAATGGTAGATAAAACGTCTCAAATGTTCATCACTGGTCCTAAAGTAATCGAAACAGTAACAGGTGAGAAAATTTCTTCTGAAGGTTTAGGTGGTTCAAAAGTACACAACGCGATTTCTGGTAACGCTCACTTCCGTGCTGAAAGCGAAGAAGCAGCGATTGCTCAAATCCAACAATTATTATCTTACTTACCACAAAACAACAAAGAAAAAGCACCAAAAGCAGAATATACTGCTGGAGATGAGTATCGCTCAGAGCTTGTAGACGTTGTGCCAATCGACCAAACAAAATCGTACGATGTGCGTAAAGTTGTGGAGCTAGTAGTGGACGAAGGTTCATTTATGGAAGTTCAAAAAGAATTCGCGAAAAACATCGTAGTTGGTTTCGCTCGTATCGCGGGTGAATCTGTAGGTCTTGTATGTAACCAACCAAAATTCTTAGCTGGTGGTTTAGACATCGATTCTTCAGATAAATTAGCTCGTTTCGTACGTACGTGTGACGCGTTCAACGTACCTGTAATTACATTCGAAGACGTATCTGGCTTCTTCCCAGGTGTAAAACAAGAGCACGGTGGTATTATCCGTCACGGTGCGAAAATCCTTTATGCTTACTCAGAAGCAACTGTACCAAAAATTACAGTGATTTTACGTAAAGCATACGGTGGTGCATATGTAGCGCTTAACTCTAAAGCAATTGGTGCGGACTTAGTATTCGCTTGGCCAAACGCTGAAATCGCGGTAATGGGTGCTGCTGGTGCAGCAAACATCATTCACGCTAGCGAAATCGCAAAATCGGCTGATCCAGAAGCAACGCGTGCTCAAAAAATCGAAGAGTACAAAGAGAAGTTCGCAAACCCTTACGTTGCAGCATCTCGTGGTATGGTAGACGATGTAATCGATCCACGCGAAACACGTATTAAGTTAATCCAAGCATTAGATATGCTTTCTACAAAACACGAAGACCGTCCATACAAAAAACACGGCAATATTCCGCTATAAGAAGCGAACAAAATCGCTCTCACCATTTGTGAGAGCGTTTTTTTAGTGTGACGATATCTGTATGAGGGGAACAATATTTCACGCTGTAATGAGCAAAAATACATCCTAAAAATACCATTTGAATAGTAAAAGGTATATATCATAGCCTCCGCGCTTTGCTACAGCCTACACAGGAGCACCGAAGGATGAGCGACGAGGAGGCTTGATCTCGCCCGTGGAAAGCGAGTGCTGGAGCGGAAAGCAACGGTTACTTAAATGGTAATATATATTTATCGATTTACTCATTATGAGTTTCACGCTATTTTTGCTCAAGACAGGTCTTTCTTATGTCCTAGTTTTCTTATAGTAGTAAAAATACCGCAATATTATAAGGAGGAAAAAATGAATTTAATTGAATTACAACAACAACTCCAAAGTTATAAAATGCAAATCCTTTCATTAGAGAAGTTAAAAAAGCAACAAGCATCATTAGAACATCAAATGAAACATGTAGCAGTTAATATTGAAAAATACGAACAACATTTAAAAGATGCGCGCAAAAAATTAAACAAAT
Source organism: Lysinibacillus sp. KU-BSD001 (assembly GCF_042920265.1). Classification (NCBI taxonomy): domain Bacteria; kingdom Bacillati; phylum Bacillota; class Bacilli; order Caryophanales; family Bacillaceae; genus Lysinibacillus; species Lysinibacillus sp. KU-BSD001. Next base: position 109,358 of record NZ_JBDQZI010000007.1, read on the forward strand.
TAGAAGGTTTTTCTTTTGTGAATGTATTTCGTACATGGACAGGCAAACAGCAAGAGTTAGTAGAAGAACGCTTAGATGTGATGGCAACGAAAGAGTTAAAATTGATCGAAGCTCAACTGATGCAGGAAGATTTAAATGATGATTTAGTCGATACGATTTACAAAATAAATGCCATGAATGAGTCGTATTTAATCGATCAAATTAAAAAGCTTGAAAATAAAATTCAACTGTACTATATGGCCAATCATCAAGAAAAAGCGGCTATATTAGATGAAATCATTGAACAACAATTTTTAGTGCAACAACTATTAACTGAAATACATGAGGCGATTACAGCAGGAAAAGAAGCCCAAAGAAAGCTAGTTGAAGCGGCCCAAGCATTGCAAACAGCAAAGAATTATTCAACATGGGATACATTTTTAGGTGGGGGTCTCATTGCCACAACATTAAAACACCAAGAACTTGATAAGTCTAATGCGTATTTGCATCGAGCGCAAATAGCTCTTCAACGTTTTCAAAATGAATTATTAGACATTCAAGAAATGAAACATGAAACATTACAAATCGATACAGATGGTTTTGTCAAATTTGCTGATTTCTTCTTTGATGACCTATTTTCAGCATGGTCCATTCATTCGAAAATCTCCACTTCCACAAACCAAATTTCACGTGTATTAGATGATGTATCGAATACATTGCTTGCACTGAAACATAAGCTTGAAATAGTAGAGCAACAAAAAGAACAATTATCTGCAAAAAAAGCGAAATTGCTATCAGATGAATAGGAATAATTGTTTTTCATTGGTGATAGAGGTAAAATAGTACCATCTTATTTTGGATTAAAAGGGAGTGTACTTTATGACTACTCGTGTTGTAAAAGAATTTTTAGAACTGGTACAAATTGACTCTGAAACGAAACACGAAGAAATAATCGCACCAATTCTTGTGAAAAAGCTTGAAGAGATGGGCTTTGATGTTGTACAAGATGATGCACATACACGCAATGGACACGGAGCAGGGAATATTATTGCTACTTTAAAAGGTACACTGAATGTAGAGCCGATTTACTTTACTGTACATATGGATACAGTTGTACCAGGAAAAGGGATTAAGCCAGAAATTCGCGAAGACGGCTATATTTACTCAGACGGAACAACGATTTTAGGTGCGGATGATAAAGCAGGGATGGCTGCGTTATTTGAAATGGCGCGCCGTTTAAAAGAACAAAATATTGCACATGGTACAATCCAATTCATTATTACGGCGGGAGAAGAAAGTGGTTTAGTTGGTGCAAAAGAGCTTGATCCATCAATGATCATAGCGAAATATGGATTTGCGGTCGATAGTAACGGGAAAGTAGGGGAGATTGTTGTAGCAGCACCATTCCAAGCGCGGATTGAGGCAAAGATTATTGGGAAAACAGCTCATGCAGGTGTGGCACCTGAAAAAGGGATTTCAGCCATTACGCTCGCTGCAAAATCTATTGCACAGATGAAGTTAGGTCGCCTAGATGAAGAAACAACCGCTAATATCGGCCGATTTGAGGGGGGCAAAGCGACAAATATTGTTTGTGATGAAGTATATATTTTAGCAGAAGCGCGCTCTATTGATGAGAATAAATTAAACGCACAAACCGCACATATGAAAGAAACATTTGAAACAGTTTCAGCACAGCTAGGGGGCCGTGCAGAAGTAGAGGTACAGCTCATGTACCCTGGATTTAGAGCAACTGAAGCTGATAAAGTAGTACAAATAGCAATGGCAGCAGCACATCAAGTAGATAGAGAGCCAACATTAGGCATTTCAGGTGGCGGTAGTGATGCCAATGTTATTGCTGGGTTTGGTATTCCAACGGTCAACTTAGCAGTAGGGTATGAAGAAATTCATACAACAAATGAACGTATGCCAATTGAAGAACTAGAAAAGCTAGCGGATTATTTAGTTGAAATTGTAAAATGCGCAGGGAAATAATAAGAAGAGGGGTTACTATGGGATTTGAAAAATCAGTTGTATTTGCTTGTGGGCAGGAAGAATATGCCGTACCAGTAGAACAAGTTGTATCGATCGAAAAGTTAGAGCGTATTACACCGATTCCACACTTACCGAATTATTTGTTAGGTTTCACACGGATGCGCGGGGAGCTTATTCCAGTGATTGATTTTCAACGTATTTTATATCATCAGTCAAGTCAAGGTGAACAAGTACGTATTATTATTTTAAATACGGATGTCGTAAATTATGGGCTGGTTGTAACAGATGCGCGCGAAATATTAGATTTCGATCCGAGCGTTTTAAAACAAGTAGGCCTTGTAAATTATGCAAAAACGGCTTATTTTACGGCTGTTGCTAATTTAGAAGAGCGGATGATTACGTGTGTTGATCCGAAAATTTTAGTGAATTCATTAGAAGGAATTCGTGAAATTATCGAATACCTACACAAAATGTTAGGTGACGAAGAAAACGTAAAGGCTTAGTATATGAAAGAGTTCCGTACATGTGAAAACTAGTTCATTTAAGAGAGGAGATAAGCTCGCTGTCTATACGATAGCGAGCTTATCTTTTGGAGCTAACAGTTAGTGGGGTTTTGTTTCTATAGCTTGCCAATCGATACGTGTTAGTGTTGTTTTTATTATTTCTTCATTTACATTATTCCATATAGGAGTAGCGGAAGTGACTATATGAAATACTCCAGGGACTTCAGTTTGAGTAGCAATAAGCGTACGCGTTTTTGGTTTCGTGTTATTACTAGAATGTGTCATTGTTTTTTTCCTTTCAAGAATGTCGGTTTATCCTCATCACTTACGGTGATGAGTAATGATGTACTAATTTTACCTTATATTACCTTAAAGTTACATATATTTGCTCAAAGAAATATGTAAAAAGCGAGTTAGTTGTAGCAGAAACCAATATATTCCGATGTCTTCGTTAACAAGATAAAAGTTGGAAAAAGAAAATCGAAAAATATTTTATAAGTTGCTTAAGTCGTGTTCCTCCTTTACGTATAAAGGAAGGGCTTTTTTGTTATAATAAAGGAAATATTAGGGAAGGTTTGATTCGCCTTGAAACTAACAATTGAATGGACATATAAAACACCTAAAGGGGCAACGACAATCTTTCGCTCAGAACCGATGAGTGTTGAACATACACTAATGATTGCGGAAGATTTAGAACGTACTGGTCGTGTGAAAACGATAGAAATCATGGATGAACACGATAGTACATGGATGATCAAAGAGTTGAAAAAGTATATAAAAGAAATGGAGACAGAACCGCATAATATTAAAGTATATTTTGACGGTGGCTTTGACGTGCAAACAAAAGGTTCAGGTCTTGGTGTCGCGATTTATTATGAAAAAGATGGTAAGTCTTACCGCTTGCGTCGTAATGCATATGTATCAAGTTTAGATTCAAACAATGAGGCAGAATATGCAGCATTGCATTTAAGTTTAGTGGAATTAGAATTAATGGATGTGCATCATCAAACAGTACGCTTTATCGGTGATTCCCAAGTGGTGATCAATCAATTAAACGGGGAATGGCCAGCCTATGAGCAAAATTTAGCAAGCTGGGCAGATAAAATAGAAGGTAAGTTACACTCATTAGGGATCATTCCTGAATACGAACTCATTTCTCGAAAACAAAATACGGAAGCAGATCGTCTTGCTACACAAGCGCTTCAAGGAACCGATATTTCAGGAGAAATTGAATTGCAATCATAAATTGCGAAAGCCTACACAGTAATAGTTTAAAATGAAAAAGCCCATCCCTTTTAATTTTGGGAATTTATATGATATCAGGTGTATTTATTATACAAATAATGGTATATTATGAGCGTGCTTTTTAGTGAAATGATTAATAAAAAGGCGCTTGCTCGTTGATTGGAGCGGAGGCGACTCGACTCCTGCAGGAAAAAGATCAAAGGCTAAAGTCGCCACGTCCTGTGGCAACGCCTTTGTGAGCAACATCATGTTGCCCCGAGCTGAAAATCCATTTCTTTCGGCATTAGCCGAAAGAAATTAGTTGAAGCCGTGCCTGCGGAAAGCGAGTCAGCCGTAGCGGAAATCAACATGCGTGATATAATATTCGAAAATGTAAGAAGTTTCTTGTTTTCCCTCATTCTATAAAAGTGAAAAGTCGATTTGTACCAATAATGCTGGTATGACTCGACTTTTTTAGTGACTGCTCCAGTTAACGTGAGATGTTTTTTTGGGATTATATATAGAAAAATAGCATTTAATAGCTTAAAATGAACTTTAAGTACAGAAAGAATGTAGTAAAGATAAAATATATATGGGGGAATAGGGGGAGTTTGAATGGAGGAAACAAAATATTGCAAAGATTCACGTGTGTTGAGATCGGGTCGTGTATTTCCAAATGATTTTAATAATCATAACACGCTTTTTGGTGGACGCTTATTAAGTGATATGGACCAAGTAGCATCCATTTCTGCCGCAAAGCACAGTCGTCGTGAGTGTGTTACGGCTTCAGTAGATACAGTAGAATTTTTACAGCCGATTCGTCCAGAAGAGTCCGTCACATTTGAGTCATTTGTTATATGGACAGGAACAAGTTCGATGGAAATATTTATTAAAGTATATGCGGAAAATTTGCGTACAGGGGAACATAAAATCGCTGCTATTGCCTATTTTACATTTATAGCACTTGACGAAAATCGAAAGCCAGTAAAAGTACCGCAAGTGATTCCTGAAACATCAGAGGAACGGTATTTATTTGAAAAATCTAAGCAACGTGCACTATTCCGAGAAGATAAGCAAATCCATAATAAAGAAATCATTTTATACTTACGTGAAAATCATGTAATGAGCTAATGAAAAGGCGTGATGCAGTGAAGTAACTGCTCACGCCTTAGTCATTTGACGTATGAATCGCCAAGTGACCGAAAGGATAAATGGAATCATGTAGCATCAATTCATTTGTTTTGTATAGTTGTTCTTGCATTTTTGTTTTGTGAACAAGCGTAAGAAATGTTGGTATGACAACTTGCTGTTTAGTATGAATAGCGGTGAAATTATTAACAGGTATATGGGATTCGGTAATGTGTCGCTTTGGCAGTATTTCAGTGTTATCTACGGTATAGACTTCAAAATCGCCATTTACGCCGTGCATACTACTTAAAGCAGTTTCATTTTCCTCCTTTGCGAACGAGACTGAGAGAATAAAGCTACCAATGACTAAAAATGCAATGAAAGCGTTTACTAACTTCTTCATACGATTCACACCTATTCTAATAGTATTCACCTATCTACTACATATGTATGTTCATCTAGTATTTATGCCTCTAATTTGAATGTATCTCTCGAAATAAACTATTAACTTATAATGAGTAAATTTACAAATATATATTACCATTTGGGTAACCGTTGCTTTCCGCTACGGCACTCGCTTTCCACGGGCGAGATCAAGCCTCCTCGTCGCTCATCCTTCGGTGCTCCTGTCGCTTCGCTTTCGTCGCAAATAAATTTCCTGCGGGGTCTTGATTGTCTCGCTTTTCCCGTAGGAAGCTTTGCTCTGTAGCGAAAGGCGCATGCCGTCAGCTACACTCTCGTGCCTCCACTACAAGCAACTAGTGTTCAATAAAAATTAATGAAATATCCTCATTGATTATAGTAGAAGGTAGGCGATTATACGTACAAATGGAAAGAAAATGATTCATGAATAGAGAAGATAAATGATTTTTCTAGAATATCGAGAAGTATTCACTTTTTTTTCCGTAGCGCGCCATAGCCACAGGAGCCAAGATTTTCTTTGCGACGAAAGCGTAGCGTCAGGAGCAGGAACAGGAGATCCAAACAGGCCATGCCTGTTTTAGCTCCTGTGCAGGCTGTGGCAAAGCGCGGAGTCTACGATATCAATTTCTTTTAATATCTCTTACTATTTACTTGGTATTTTTAGGATGTATTTGTGCTCATTATGAACTATTAAATTGTGAATAATCAAAGTAAGATAAATAGAGAGGTGATCTTGTGAAAACAATATTATGCATAGGGGAACTATTAATCGATTTTTTTTGTGCTGAAATGAATGTAAATTTAGTAGAGGCTACTCATTTTCAAAAGCAAGCTGGTGGAGCACCGGCAAATGTTTGTGCAACCATTGCTAAACTTGGTGGACAGGCAAAATTTTGCGGTAAGGTAGGAAATGACGCATTTGGTGCCTTTTTAGAAAAAACGCTAGTAGAAGCAGGAGTTAATACTGCCATGTTAGTAAAGGGACAGTCTCCGACAACATTGGCATTTGTATCGCGTATTTCAGGTGGTGAACGTGATTTTATTTTTAACCGTGGGGCAGATGAAACGTTGGTAATGAGTGAGATCGATCGTCAAGAGTTGAATGTCGAAATTGCGCATTTTGGTTCAGCAACAGCACTGCTTTCAAGTCCATTTTATGACACGTACATGGAAGTCATGCATATGTTGAAAAAACGCGGTGCTTTTATCTCGTTTGATCCTAATTTTCGCGCAGATTTGTGGACAGGAAGAGAAGAGGTGTATCGCGAGCGTGTAGCTGCCTGCGTGGCACTAGCCGATTTTATAAAAATGAGTGAAGAGGAATTCGAGTTATACGGAGGGCAAGTGCCGCTTGGGAAATGGTTTGCTGTGACGAAGGGACAAGAAGGAACGTGGATTTCGAACGGTGAGGAGTGTGCCCTGATCCCAAGTATCCACATTCAAGCAATCGATACGACAGGTGCTGGTGATGCATTTGTCGGTGCAATGTTAAAGCAATTTGCTGATTATCCGACTCTAAAAGTTTTTAATTTTCAACATTTCAAGCAACTAACACAATTTAGCAATATCGTCGGTGCTTTAACTTGTACAGCAGTCGGCGCAATGACAGCCCTTCCAACGACAGAAGATGTGGTATTATATATGAATAACAAGAAATAGAAAGAGGATTAAACGATGCAAGTAGCCATTATTTTAGGAGCAGCGATGGCATTTTTAGCAGTTGCTTTTGGTGCATTCGGTGCACACGCATTAAAGGATAAGTTTAAGGAGCAGAAATATGCAGATAATTGGGAGACAGCTTGTCGTTATTTAATGTACCATGCATTAGGATTAATGTTAGTTGGTATTTTAATTAATATTTTAGGTGAATCAGGTGCCTTAACAACGGCAACATGGTGCATGTTTATTGGCTCATTAATTTTTTCAGGCAGCTTATATATTTTATCGTTAACAGGCATTCGTAAACTTGGAGCGATTACACCAATTGGCGGCGTTTTACAGCTTGCTGCATGGATTTGTGTTATCATCGCAGCGATCTAAAGGATTATCGACTTCTTTAAATAGGGAGTCGATTTTTTGTTGTTCAGGAAATTATAAAATTTTGCATTGTGGATTACGGTTGTTGAAAAGAACATCTACGTCTAGGCGAAAGCGCCATCCCCTCGCGACGCTTTGACTGTGGCAAGCACACTTGTCGAGATTCTCTAGCCCGTGTCGGGGATTAGCAGGCCCTTTAGCGCTTTTGTTCTTTAGGGTACTATTTTCAATAGGATATGAACAATTTACAGTTTTTTGTAAAATACTTTTGCAAACAAAATCAGCAAATGTTATCGTTAACAATGAGGTGAATACATAGTGAAAATTTATGATTTGGCGGTAATTGGTGCAGGACCAGGCGGATATGTAGCGGCCATTCACGCGGCAAAAAGCGGTCTAAAAGTGGCGCTTGTTGAAAAGAACAAAGTGGGGGGTGCCTGCTATAATGTAGGCTGTATTCCATCTAAAATTATGCTTGAGCATAGTAAATTAGTGCAGGAAATTAGACGTGGTACAGATTGGGGTGTAACCGTACCGACGATTAACATTGATTTCCCTAAACTCATGCAACGGAAAGACAAGGTAGTAGCAGAATTACTACATAACATTGAAACATTTGTAGAAAAAGCACAAATTACAATGTATCACGGGGAAGCATCTGTTTCTAGGGATCGTAAAGTAACCGTAGATGATGATGTATTTGAAGCGAAACATGTCATTTTAGCAACAGGTAGCCGCCCGTTTGTGCCGCCATTTAAAGGCATTGAAACAGCGAATTATTATACAACGGATACATTTTTTGATATCCAAGAGCTACCAGAAGAGTTAACTATTATTGGCGGTGGGGTTATCGCAATCGAAATGGCGTTTGCGCTAGCTCCAATGGGGACAAAAGTAACGGTATTAAATCATAGTAAAGATATTCTGCAAACAGAAGAGCCAGATGCAAGACCGATTATTAAAGAGAAAATGGAGCAGTTAGGTATTCAGCTTGTCACAGATTTCGCCTTTGAAGAAATAAAAGGAAATGAAATTCATACATCCATCGGGGTATTTCAATACGATAATTTATTATTTGCAACAGGGCGTCGACCGAATACTAAAATTGCAGAAGCGCTTGAACTGCAAATGGATGGGCGTTTAATTTGGACAAATAATGATTACGAAACAAGCATTCCGGGCATTTTTGCAATTGGTGACTTAGTTGGTGGTTTCCAACTTGCACATTCTGCCTCAGCAGAAGGCATTCATGCAGTGGATTATATGTTAGGGAAGCAACCACGTGTCATTAATCAAATGGAAATCCCGCGTTGTGTATATACGCATCCTGAAATTGCGACGTTCGGTATGTTAGAGCATGAAGCACCAACTGATGCTATCGTCACAAAAATGTATTTACCGACAAATCCTAAAGCATTACTTGAAGGGAATACACAAGGCTTTATGAAATTCGTAGCAAGTCCTGAAGGTGATATTTACGGTGCCTGTGTTGTTGGGGACGGCGCAACGGAAATGATTAATGCGATGTTGGCCGCAAAAGTAGCAGGTGGCTCCGTAAAAGACCTTGCGCGTATGATTTTCCCACATCCAACGGTAAGTGAACATATTGGTGATGCGGCAAGCGCTGTGTTCGGCAAAGCAATCCATCTATAATTCGTAACAGTCTGTGAATTCTTTCGCAGACTTTTTTTGCTATAATGAGATGGGAGGGGGCGATGTTTTGACTGAACTAGAAAAAGAAATAGAGTATACATTATATCAGCTGATGGAGCTTGAAATAGAAGAAGAAATTGTACAGATGGGTCAAGTATTTGCCAAACTACTTACTTCTGTACAAGTAGCACAGTTAATTGATTACAAATTAGATGTGTTGGTTGATCCGATAGAATGTTTGCCAGAGACGAGGGTGTTACTTGAAAGTTTAATCGAAGTGAAAGGCCGTTTTAAACGACGTCGTAAATTGCTTACACATCGCGATATATTAAAAGTATGGTTACGAAAAAATGCTACGTTTAAATCGGAATTTTTACCTCGTATGTTTTAGGGCTATTTGAATTTTATTTTAAATAGCCTTTTAATTTCCGATAATCCAATATTTCCCGATTGCCATAACTTCGCGAAATTGCCAATAGCCCCGGTCAATAAGTGGTGTTTTTACCCCAATCGTATTTACATCGTACCCGAGCGAGGAAGCCATGGCTTGTGCGCGGTAAATGTGAAAATCACTTGAGATAATGGTAAAGGAAGTAATAGATTTTGGTATAAGCTTTATAGAATTTAGTATATTTTCATATGTATTCCTTGCTTGTTTTTCTACTAAAATATTGTTTTCATTAATCCCGTGCTGTATTAAATAATTCCCCATCGCTTCTGCTTCCCCAGCTCCACTGACAATATATTTAATATCCCGACCTTTATAAGATAGAGCAGCATCTAATCGATTTTTTAACATAGTAGAAGGTGTGCCGTCTTTATTTAATTTTGTTCCTAAAACGATTATATAGGTATCATCATGATCAGCACTAGGTAACCAATTCGTCAGAAAAAGTGGCAAGCCTAGTAATAATATAAAGAAACAAATAAGTTGAGTGCGCATAATATTCCTCGAAAATTAATAAACTATTTACTAGTGTATCATGACTATTTTTTACTGGGAATAAGAAATTCAAGCCTTCGGATGCAATGATTCCAAGGTGTAATTGCTTTGAAAGATGGTGACATGATGAAAGAAGTAGGAATAGTTATGCCGGCATATCAACCTGATGAAAAGACCATTCGCGTCATCGAAGAGTTAAGACAAGTATATAAAGGTCCGATTATTATCGTAAATGACGGAAGTGATGCTAGCTATATTTTTAATAAACTAGCTACATTTCCAGAAGTAACCATATTACATCACGCGATGAATCAAGGAAAAGGGCGCGCACTGAAAACAGCCTTTCATTATGTACTAAATGAGCGCCCAGACTTGCGATCAATCGTTACAATCGATGCAGATGGTCAACATTTGACAAAGGACATTATAAAGCTTGTACACTCACTACATGAGGCAGCGGACGCTCTCCTGTTAGGTGTACGTAATTTTTCGCAAAAGCATATTCCGCTCCGCTCTAAATTTGGCAACGAATGCACAAAAATTATTTATCGGCTAATCATTGGTACAAAAATTAGTGATACACAAACGGGTCTACGGGGGATTCCAACTAAATTTTTGCCTGCTTTATTACAAGTGACTGGTGAACGTTTCGAATATGAAATGAATATATTAGCTAACTTAAAAGAGTTACAAATACCCATAGTAGAAATTCCGATTGAAACGGTTTATCTTGAAAGTAATAAATCATCTCATTTTCGACCATTACACGATTCGTTCCAAATTTATAAAGTATTTTTTGGATATGCGATGGTAAGTGGAGCTTCCTTTTTAATTGATATACTACTCTTTTTCCTTTTTGCGAAAATCTTTAAAATCGTTGCCCCAATGTCGTTTATTGTAATTGCAACGGTGTTGGCACGTCTGTTATCTTCTCTCTTTAATTATTATGTAAATCGCCATGCTGTTTTTAAGAGTGGCTCCAAAAAATCATTTTACAGGTATTATGTATTAGCGGTATTTATTATGTTAGCTTCAGCGAGTTTAGTGCAGTTATTGTATAGTGAATGGCTACACAACGGTGAAGTGCTATTAAAAGTATTTGTAGATACGACGTTGTTTATTGTTGCATTTATTGTACAGCGGAAGTGGGTATTTCAAAAAGAAAAGCATGCTTCGTGAAAGTAGTAGATTTTAGTGTTGAATCATACTTTCTTTCATTATAGTAACTACTACACCTTGAAGTTTTGCTAACTTTTGAGTATAATGAAGTTTAGGTGCCAAACAACCTATGTAAAGTTTTTACTTTACAACAAAAGTTCCCGTTTATAGCACGGATTTGCTAGGGAGTTTTTGCTTTTAGAGCAGGGAAGATGAGCCCCTGCTCGATTTACATATACGTTAACACGCGCTACTTTTATGTAGTGCGTTTTTCTAATTTTATATGGATGATTATTTTAAAAGCGCGATTACTAGTCTAATTTTAGACAAAGTAATCGCGCTTTTTTAGTATATAAAACGGTTATTATTCTTTTAGTTTAAATGTACCGACAAATGATTCTAATTGTTGTGCCATTTCATTTGTTTTAGTTGAACCTTGTGTCACTTCATTAATACTAGCGGTTGTTTCTTGAATCGCTGCTGAAATGTTTAACATTGTGCTCTCAATTTCACGGATCGCTTCTGTTAGCTGTTCAATCATTTGAGCAACATGATCGGATTTTGCTGTTTCTACCGTTATTAAATTTGAGATGTTTGTAATCGCGCTGACCGTTTCGGCTACAGCAGACGAAATATCACTAAGTGATTGAGCAGTTAACTGCACCGTTGTCGTCCCTTTTTCGATTGATTGTGTGCTCTCTTTTGTTGAAGCAGTCACCTGCTGAATAAGCCCCATAATAGTTTGAACGAGTTTTTCTACTTCTAATACTTCTTGATTCGATTGTTCTGCTAGCTTTCGAACTTCCTCCGCTACAACGGCAAAACCTTTTCCATGTTCACCTGCTCTAGCCGCTTCAATGGAAGCATTCAATGCTAAAAGGTTCGTTTGTGTTGCAATACCTCCAATAGAAGTGGTAATGTCTTGGATTTTTGTGGCGGACGCAACGAGATTTTCAATTGTTTGTTGTACTTCATTGGAACTATGACGGATTAAAGTCATATCATTTTGTGTTTCTTTTGCCCGTTGTTCACCCGTTATGGCGATTTGCATCGTTTGATTGGATTTTTCTACTGTTTCATCGGCTTTTGCTTTAATCGTTTGTAAATCTTGTGCAAGTGAGGATAGCATGCCTGATGCGTTTTCTGCATGATGCATGCCACTCGTTACGGCTACTGTTACATCCTCCATACTATGTGCAATAGTTTGCGCAGCATCTGTCATTTCATCCATGGCACTAGCCGTTTCATTTGCATTCGTTGTTAATTGATGAGAAGTAGATTGCATTGTTAACAACATATGTTGCAAGTTATCCTTCATTTGATTTAATGTACGCGCTAAGTCTCTTACTTCATCCTTTCCTTTAACTGTTGTTTTAGCGACAACTAAATTTCCATCTGCAATTTGTTTTGCTTGTTCGATTAATTGACTAATGAGCTTTGTTTTACGGCGAATTAAAAAGCCGGTAAAAATAGAAGCGATCAGCATAGGGATGAAACTAATTAAAATGCCATTCCGTACAACATCCCATGTACGCTCTTTTACGATGTTAGCATTAAAATCGATGACATTAATGGCGATAATTTCTTTTGTCGGATCATGATCTTTATAAATCGGTGCATAACCAGATAGACGCTCCATATCCCCAAATGTATACGGTTCTGAATACGTTGGATGATGCATAGTAAGCAACATGTCAATCGCTTGTGCATCTGTTTGGAAGGAGTCACCTGGCGCAAAGCCTTTCTCTGCAAGATTTTTATCCAGTGCGATAAGTGTGCCGTCAAGCGATAAAATATATTGTGTTTCAAAAATATCTTTATGACCTGTTGTCCAATTGAGGTCACTACTGATTTTGTCCATTGCGACACGGTTGCCTGTAAGCGCCTGTTCCAAATCTTGTGGGTTGATCAAGCCAGTTGTAATGTTAGCGCAGCCATATGCCTCTATACCGGCAGCATCATACAATTTATTATAAGCTGTTATATATGTAGCTATTGAGGTAATCCCAAGCATGACAATCAGTATGCCAGCAATGATTGTGCCGAGTTGGAAAGTTAACGAATGATTTAGTTTCATCATTTCTAATGACTCCTTTCTAAAAACCGATGTAATTTCAATATTGCTCTTTAATTATACTATAAAGATGTATTTAAAATATATCTTTATTTAATACGGACCTTTTCATGTAAAACGTTAATACCTGTATGTAAAGCATGACCGAACTGTATGTTCTATGATAAAATGCGCATATAATTATGAGGATAGTGAGTTGAGAGCAATGATGGAAAGTCCAAAATACGCAATTGTAGATTTAGAAACAACGGGTCATCATCCAGCCAACGGAGATCGGATGATTCAGATTGCAATTGTCATCATGAAGGATTGGTGTATTGAAAAGACTTTTACATCATTCATTCACCCAGGGAAGCCAATCCCGCTTTTCATTCAAGATTTAACCAATATAACAGATGATGATGTGCGAGATGCTTTGCCTTTTGAGGCACATGCAGATTATATATATGAGTTGTTAGAAGGGGCCGTCTTTGTAGCCCATAATGCAGATTTTGATCTATCGTTTTTGCAGGCAGAGTTTAAACGTGTAGGACTTTCGCAGTGGCATGGCAAAGTGATTGATACAGTGGAGCTTGCGAAAATTGTATTTCCTACAGCGCTAGGTTATAAGCTAGGAGATTTAGCATATGAGTTAGGGATTCAGCATACAAAGGCTCATCGGGCAGATGCTGATGCAAAAGCGACGGCAGAGCTATTAAAAACATGCTGGGATGAGCTACTACGTTTCCCTTTATCAACATTGCAACAGCTACATAAGCGTTCATTTCGTTTGAGGTCTAATTTAGCACAGCTATTTTTTGAAGCACTTCAATTAAAACGTAGCAAAGTGGAACACTATGAAGAGTATATTTTTTACCATCAATTAGCGATGCGAAAGTTATACGTTGGAGGCAAAGATTCGTATCCAGTAGTGAATTATCCCGCTACTCTAACTGAAAAAATAGAAAAGCTAAAGGAAACGGTCCCAAACTTTGAGGAGCGTCCAAGACAATTTCAAATGATGGATTTTGTATGGGATAGCTTAAATCATAAGCAAGAAAGGGTCATCGAAGCTTCAACAGGTATCGGAAAGACGCTATCGTATTTGCTTCCTGCGTTTTATTATGCAAGGAAATCGACATGTAAAGTCGGGATTAGTACGTATACATCACACTTAATGGATCAGCTATTACAAGAGGAAATTCCAAGGCTTGAACGAATCACAGGAGAATCGGTAAACATTGCGCTCCTAAAAGGCATGAATCATTATGTGGACGTAGCTCGTTTTTCTCAGCAATATATGATGCAAGATGATTCTTATGATGAAACGCTCATTATTTTACAAGTACTTGTGTGGCTAACTAAAACGGAAACAGGCGATTTGGATGAAATCAATGTATCTGGTGGGGGACAACTATTCCTGAATAAAATTCGCAAAAACGAAAATTCAATTTTACTACAGTCTGACTTTGATTATTATGAACGCGCGTTACGAAAAGCGAAGTATGCAGATATTCTTTTAACAAATCATGCAATGCTGTTAGCGGATTTGATGCGTCCAACGCCTATTTTTGAGCAAATAGGTGGATGGATTATTGATGAAGCACATCAATTTGTGCAAGCTGCTATTACGCAAGACGAAAAATTATTTTCGTTTAAAAACTGGAAATACCTTTTTGGACAGATTGGGATATACACGGATGAAGCGCAGTTTTATAAATTACAGCGATTGGCATTAAAAACGTATCGTGTACCAATGCAAGTGATGCAGCAGTTAGAAAAATTATTTATGCAAATGTTAGCGAAATTTGATCAAGTAATGCATCATCTTACACATTTATTGATGCAACAATTAAAACGTTCAAATAAACATGATATGAAAACGACGGTGTTTTTAGAGCAACTAGCTATTGACCGTCAACAATTTGAACAGTTTTCTACGATGGTACAACGTTGGCTTGATGCAGCAGAAGAGGTAGGGAAACAATTCGAAAAAAGTGTAGATGAGTTAGCACCAGAACATGTATTTATTTTAGATGAGTGGCGCTTTTGGATACGAGAATACAAATTAGCGATTGCACAGTGGGATGATGTATTTTTACGTTCCAATACCGAGTACTCAACGTGGATTGAGGTAGATAGACGCAGTATCCCAAGCTCCCTGCAACTACTGAAAAAGCCGATTCAAGTGACATCCACCATTGAACAATTGTTTAGTGCATACCGAGAAAAGGTAGGGATTATTTGGACATCGGGCACAATGACGGTACCGCATAATGTCCATTTTATAACCGATCAACTAGGTATTGCGCGTGATGTGCCACTAGAAGTATTACAAGCACCAGCGACTTACTTTAATGGGGCTAAAGCATTTGTTGTAACAGATATGCCGGATATTCAGACGGTTAGTCAATCAGAGTATATTGAAGCGGTTGCTCATGCTGTGACACGTACAGTAAAAACGACAGAAGGACGCTGTTTCGTCTTATTTACATCACAACAAATGTTGCGGGAAACAGTAGAACTCATTCAAGATAGTGGGCTTCTCGATGAGTATATGGTATTTGCCCAAGGTGTGACACCAGGTAGTCGCATGCGTCTTTTAAAAGCATTTCAAAAGTTCAATCAGTCTGTCTTATTTGGTACAAATAGCTTCTGGGAAGGGGTAGATGTACCAGGGGACGGTCTTGCGTCAGTCATTGTTGTACGATTACCGTTTTCTTCGCCAGATGAGCCAACATTCAAAGCACGTGCTAATTATATACAGGCGCAAGGGAGAAATTCGTTTACTGAACTTTCTCTTCCAGAAGCCATTTTAAGATTTAAGCAAGGGTTTGGTCGTCTAATCCGTTCGTCACAAGATAAAGGGGTATTCATTGTACTAGATCGACGAATTGAAACGAAATCTTACGGACATGAGTTTATCCATGCATTACCACCGATTTCTGTACAAAAACTATCACTGCGGGATATGGTATTAGCACTTGAAGATTGGTATAATAATGAACGATGAGGAAAGAAAGCAGGGTAGCAAGATGAAGCGACTAGATAAATATTTTTCGGCATATAGATTAAAGAAGGTGGTACGATGAAAAATTGGCTCATTTTCGGCATCATATTTATGATTTCGTTAGGTCTTGCTATCGTTTCTTTAGTCCTTTGGAAAGCCGATGCTCCATTTAATAAATGGGAACAAAAAGCAGAGGATTTAGCCATCGAGTCGAAGTCTCTTGCAATTGTTTCAAATAGTTATGTTTACAATGGGAATAAACCGTATGTTACGGTATTCGGGGAAGATGAATACGGTAAGCAAAAAGCAATATTTGTTCCAATCAGCTTAGAAGAGGATTTGATTCAGGAAGTATTTTTGCAAGACGGTATTACAGAGGAACAAGCTTTATCGGTTTTACGTAATGAAACGAATGTAAAAGAAATAATTCATACAAAATTAGGCTATGAGGAAGCAGGCGCCGTATGGGAAATCACCTATACGAATGACGCAGAGAAGCTAAATTATGTGTATATTTTGTTTGAAGACGGGCAATGGTGGAAACGCATATTGAATTTGTAGAGGAGAGATTTTCTTGAAACAATTATTAGCTAATCGAGTAAAAACTTTAACACCATCTTCAACTTTAGCTATTACAGCAAAGGCAAAAGAGCTAAAAGAGCAAGGGATTGATGTGATCGGCTTAGGTGCTGGGGAACCAGATTTTAATACACCACAAAATATTTTAGACGCTGCAGTTGAATCGATGAACAAAGGGTTAACAAAGTACACACCAGCAGGCGGTTTACCAGTATTAAAACAAGCAATCATTGATAAATTACAGCGTGATAACAACCTTACATACAAAGCAAATGAAGTTATGGTCGGTGTTGGGGCGAAACACGTATTATATACATTATTCCAAGTGATCCTAAACGAAGGCGACGAAGTAATTATTCCAATTCCTTATTGGGTATCGTATCCAGAACAAGTGAAATTAGCAGGTGGTGTACCAGTTTATGTGGAAGGCACAGCTGAGCAAGGGTACAAAATTACGCCAGAACAATTAGCAGCAGCCGTAACAGAGAAAACAAAAGCAGTGATCATCAATTCACCATCGAACCCATCAGGTATGATTTATTCTCGTGAAGAACTTGAAACATTAGCAAAAGTTGCTGAAGAAAAAGATATTATAATCGTATCAGATGAAATTTATGAAAAACTTGTATACAATGGTGTGGAACATTTTTCTATCGCGCAATTGTCAGAAAATATTAAAGCGCGTACGATTGTTGTAAATGGTGTAGCGAAATCGCACTCAATGACAGGTTGGCGCATCGGGTATGCAGCAGGTAACGCTGATATTATTAAAGCAATGACAGACCTTGCTTCACACTCAACTTCGAATGCTACAACAACAGCACAATATGCAACGGTTGAAGCATATAATGGCCCGCAAGATGCTGTAGAAGAAATGCGCCAAGCATTTGAATCGCGTCTAGAGAAAATCTACCCACAGCTTGCTGCCATTCCTGGCTTTAAAGTGTTAAAGCCACAAGGTGCGTTTTACTTATTACCAGATGTGGCTGAAGCAGCAGCGAAAACAGGCTTTGAATCAGTTGATGCATTTGCAGCTGCGCTATTAACAGAAGCAAATGTAGCAGTCATTCCAGGTTCAGGCTTTGGGGCAGATGCGACAATCCGCTTATCGTATGCAACATCACTAGAATTACTAGAGGAAGCAGTTCGTCGGATTGATACATTTGTAAAATCCAAATGGCAAGACTAATTACTGCTCTCTCATTTTGGAGGACATTGTATGAAGAAAATTATGATCAAGGATATGCCTTCGCATATTGGCGAAACAGTTAAACTAGGTGCTTGGCTAGCGAACAAACGCTCAAGCGGTAAGATTGCGTTTTTACAATTACGTGATGGCTCTGGTTTTGTACAGGGCGTCGTTGTAAAAGCAGAAGTCGGGGAAGAATTATTTGCCGTAGCCAAAGGGTTAACGCAAGAAACGTCGATGTATGTGACGGGTGAAGTGAAAGCAGATGAGCGCTCGCCATTTGGTTGCGAACTGAACGTAACAGGTATTGAAATCATTCATGCGGCAACAGACTTCCCCATTACACCAAAAGAGCACGGAACAGAGTTTTTAATGGATAACCGTCATCTTTGGTTGCGTTCACGTAAGCAGCATGCGATTATGAAAATCCGTAATGAAATCATTCGAGCAACATATGAATTCTTTAATGCAAATGGTTTTACAAAAATGGACCCGCCCATTTTAACGGGATCTGCTCCTGAAGGTACGTCTGAGCTTTTTGCGACAAAATATTTTGATGAAGATGCCTATCTTTCTCAGTCAGGTCAGCTGTATATGGAAGCGGCTGCGATGGCGTTAGGAAGAGTATTTTCGTTCGGTCCAACATTCCGCGCTGAAAAATCAAAAACACGTCGCCATTTAATTGAGTTTTGGATGATTGAGCCAGAAATGGCGTTTGTTGAGTTTGAAGAAAACCTAGAAGTACAAGAGCAATATGTGGAGCATATCGTTCAATCAGTACTGAAAAACTGTAAGCTAGATTTAGAACGCCTTGGTCGTGATACTTCTAAATTAGAAAACATTAAAGCACCGTTCCCGCGCATTTCTTACGATGATGCGATTACATTCTTACACGAGCAAGGATTTGACGATATTGAGTGGGGTGATGACTTCGGGGCACCACATGAAACAGCGATTGCCAATGCATATGATAAGCCTGTATTCATTACGTGTTATCCTGTAGGCATTAAACCATTTTATATGCAGCCACATCCAGAGCGTAACGATGTAGTACTTTGCGCGGACTTAATTGCACCAGAAGGCTACGGGGAAATTATCGGTGGTTCTGAGCGTATTCACGACTATGATTTATTGAAATCACGTCTGGAAGAGCATAATCTTTCAATGGATGCATACGCATGGTATTTAGAATTACGTAAACAAGGGTCTGTACCGCACTCGGGCTTTGGTCTAGGCTTAGAGCGTACAGTAGCATGGATTTCAGGAACGGAGCACATTCGTGAAACAATCCCATTCCCGCGTTTATTAAATCGTTTATATCCTTAATGAAACATGAAAATGACCTATTGTAGATAATAAGACGAGATATAGAAAAAAGAGAGCGTCCGAATGTGGTTTCGGACGCTTTCTATTCTGTAAAAAGAAAGGAGTCTAACAAAATGAATAATGATTACAACCGACTCCGTTCATGGACACAACAACGGCATGTTACTGTGCCACACTTCTTTTTCCAAACATATAAAGAGCTCGGTATACTAGATGATGAAGCAGTTTTAATTATGCATCTGTTAAGCTTCTTTGAGGAAAGTATCGATTTTCCAACACCCGAGGATTTAGCGAAGCGTACGAGCTTTACGGCAAATGATATAACAATTCGCATTCAGCGACTCCTTCAAAAAGGCTTTTTAGAAATTACACAAGGTGTAGACAACAACGGTATGATTTTTGAAAAGTATTCATTATATCCACTTTGGGAGCGCATTATGCAACTACTCGACCAAAAAGCGATGGCCAAATCTGAAATGAGTGCCAAAAATGACGAGGGCGAAATTTTTATGATGTTTGAACAAGAATTTGGAAGATTGCTATCACCGATGGAGATTGAAACGATTTCAATGTGGTTTGATAAGGATGGACACACACCTGCCATTATTAAAGCAGCATTAAAAGAAGCGGTTGTAGCAGGGAAAATCTCACTTCGTTATATCGATCGGATTTTATTTGAATGGAAAAAGAAAAATATTACATCGGTCAAACAAATAGAACAGCATGCGGAGCAATTTAGAAGCCGTTCTGTACAAGTAGTTCAGCCAGCCCATGAACAGCCAGTAAAAAGTGGCATGTTTTATAATTGGCTAGATGAACGGGAATAGGGGGAAGTGACGTGCTAACAAAAGCAAAATGGCTTCACTTTTTAGACGTGATGGATGAGATGTTTCCAGAGGCACATTGTGAGCTTGTGCATGACAATCCATTTGAGCTGACGATTGCGACGCTGTTATCGGCACAATGCACGGATGCACTGGTCAATCGCGTGACAAAAAATTTATTCCAAAAATACAAAACACCGAGTGATTACTTAGCTGTAGATTTAGAAGAGCTACAAAACGATATTCGCTCGATTGGCTTATACCGTAATAAAGCAAAAAATATTCAGCTTCTTTGTCAGAGACTGATTGACGAATACGACGGCGAAATTCCAGCCAATCGGGAAGCGCTTGTCACACTACCAGGTGTAGGGCGTAAAACGGCGAACGTTGTGCTATCGGTTGCCTTTGATATTCCAGCTATGGCCGTTGATACACATGTTGAGCGTATTACAAAGCGTTTAGGTCTTTGCAGGTGGAAGGATTCGGTGCTTGAAGTGGAAGAAACGATTATGAAGAAAACACCGATTGAACGCTGGAGCCGTGCGCATCATCAAATGATTTTCTTTGGACGCTATCATTGTAAGGCGCAAAACCCACAATGTCATGAATGCCCACTATTACCTGACTGTCGAGAAGGGCAAAAGCGTCTGAAGAAGGGATTGGTAAAGCTGTGATTGAAGTAAACAAAGAAGCTCTTTCAAAGGAAACGGTCGATGCATGGTTTGCTCAGTGGGAAGCATTAGAGGCACAAATTCATGCCGCCCACGAAGCAAGAAATGGTGAAGCGAAAAGCTTGATGGAACAAGGTATTGCCCATTTTGAACAGCTTTTAGTAGAATCGGCAACTAGTGAAGTAGGGCTAGATACAGACTTTGAGCTCTATCCGATTAATGGTAGAGAACGCCTTCGCTTTATTAAAGCAAAGCCTGGGCAATACGCTTGCTATCGTCAGCTAGATGAGTTATTCAAAGAAACAAAAAAGCGTGCAGCAAGACTACGTTTAAAGAAATAACTCGTAATGAGCAAAAATGCATCCTAAAAATACCATTTAAATAGTGAAAGGTTTGTATTATAGCCTCCGCGCTCTGCCACAGCCTACACAGGAGCTAAAACAGGCGTGGCCTGTTTGGATCTCCTGTTCCTGCTCCTGACGCTACGCTTTCGTCGCAAAGAAAATCTTGGCTCCTGTGGCTATGGCGCGCTACGGCAAAAGTCAATGCTTCTCGATGTCCTAGAAAAATATTTCTCTTACTAAAAGAAATCATTTTTTCCTATTTACAAGTGTAATTACCCAGCCTTTACCGTCATGCATGAGAATCTTCCTTTATTTTTAGCCAGGTGTGTTGATTAACAAAATATTTCCTTTATAGAAGTGTATTTTTAGCAAAACATGATAAAAAATGACTTGCCAGTTGATTGAAGCGGAATCGGCGAGACTCCTACGGGAATCGCATGAGCTGAAGACCCCGCAGGAAATTTATTTGCGACGAAAGCGTAGCGACAGGAGCACCGAGGTACGAGCGACGAGGAGGCTGAAGCCATGCCCGTGGAAAGCGAGCCGAATGAAGCGGAAATCAACGGTTAAAAAAATAGTAATATATGTTTCAGGATTTGCTCATTCTAATGAAATAAGTTAAATCTCTCAATCATGACAATTGAGAGATTTTTTATTGCATTTTCTGTTATCTAACATATTGCTAGTTAAGTATGTTATTGTGTAAAGATCGATTCGAAAAATGTGATAAGAGGTCGTGCTTACTTTAAGTTGAATTTTTAGAGTACATTTGATTGAAGTACTCATACACTTTTTTAATTTTTTCATCTAAGAAGTTTGTTCGCTCATACAGGATGGAACGTAAGTGATCCGTTTGACGTAATATTTTTTCCATTAGTCCTTCTTGATGATCTACACGATTTATCATTTCCTCTTGTGTTTCTTCCATAGTAGAAATTTGATTGGCTAGTTGTTTGTTCAATAGATGTTGTTCATCTATTTTTTCTACTAACTGTTCATTTGTTGTCCCAACTTGTTCTAATTGAGCAACAACTTCATTATTCATTTGTGCGTATTGATTTAGCTGATTGACAATCTCATCAATTGCCGATGTAAATTCGTGTAGTTGATTTTCTAGTGCGTCATGCGATTGATGAATACTATCGACTTGATTTACTAAGTCTTTCTTCGTTTGTTGCTCATCTATCACGATTGTTTGCAGTTGCATATTTTGGTTTTCGAGCTTTTTTAGCCCATCCATCACTTGTTGTTCAACTTGTTCATGTTGAGCATGCAATGCTTGTAACTCTTTTAACTGTCGATTGATTACTTTCCATTGTCGCACTTGCTGCATGCTAGATTTATTGTGTGCCCGTTTTAAAATATGAATAGCCTGCTGAATCCCCTGATTGGACACTTGTTGTTCCTTGATGAGCTCAGATAAATAATCACTTCGAAACTCGACTTGATGATTTTCAATTAGTGTACTCGTATTTTTAAACAGTTCTGGATGCTGCCTGTTATTCATAAATAGCCCCATTATATCACCCCTTTATAATCCTTTCTTGTATAGTATGCTTATAATAAAGTGACGTGTATTTTGTGAAAAATGCTGAATAACTTCGTATTAAACAATGCTAACGTATGTATCAATGAGGAAGGACTGAATTATGACATTCTAATAAATGCAATGATTGGTTATAATTTCATAGCTGACGAAGATCGATGTATATATTAAATCATAAAAGTAAATCCCCCTTCATTAGCATATTGCCTAATGAAAGGGGATTTAGATCGTTATTCTTGAGAATCTTCGTTATCCTCTATTGGATAATTCGGTTCAGTAGGTGGAGTTACAGAAGGGGGCTGTTCTGGCTGGCCGCCTTGCCCATTACCGTTATTCCCATTGTTGCCGCTATTCCCATTGTTATTACCGTTATTGCCATTATTACTGCCATTACCGTTGTTCCAGTTGTTTTCATTTCCTGGATTCTCCTCGTCGTCGATCTCTGGAGATTCGATATCAGGTTGGTCAGGTTCCTCAGTTGTCGGAGGAGCCCCATCAATATAAATTGATACGCTACCAGGCTCACTTCGGTTTTCCCCTTCGATTGCTACGACAGTAAATGTATAGTTGCTACCTAATTGAATATTTGGCACGGTTACTTGTTTAGCACCTGTCGTGCTAATGACAGTCGCTTCACCACCGTCTACTTGCATCGTTACTTCGTATGTGTAATTTTTAGGCTCACTGCCTTCGCCCTCTTCAGGGAGCTCATTATGCCCCCATGTTAAATCAATGACTTGAGCGACTTCATTATACTCAGCACGTACATTAGATGGTGCTTCAATTTCTTCTGCTTCATAGTTTGTAGATACTTCAGTAGGTACTGTACCGCGAACAAATAGCTCTGTTGATTTTAAATTATCTGGTGTATAGTCACTCGCAAGCTTTAATGGGCTTGTACCTACTTCAATTGTGGCAGAAACAACAGAGTTAGGCTGTTCAAATCGAGTATTTGGTACATTTTTCGATAACCCCGTCATAATAGATTTAAACAATTTCTGAGGTAAGCGACGCTCCTCCCATGTAGTAATAGCATCACTGCGTTGTGAGTATCCACTCCAAATCGCAATCGAGTAATTTGGTGAGTAGCCAACGAACCACGAATCAGGTACTGCTGAAGAACCTAAGTTATATTTAGCGAATTCATCAGCCGAATAGTTCGTTGTCCCTGTCTTACCTGCAATATCCACACCAGGTACATTTGCTGCTGTTCCTGAAGCATTTTGTTTATTACTTACAACGTCACGTAACACATCTGTTACCATATACGCTGTAGAATCGCTCATCGCAACTGTTGGTTGAGGTTCATAGTTTTTCGATGTGCCATCGCGGAATTCGATTTTTGTAATGGCATACGGATCTGTGTATACCCCATTATTCCCAAATGCAGCATAAGAAGCGGCCATTTGGATAGGGGAGATATTAACACGTCCACCACCAATTGCATCAGATTCTACTAAATAATCTACGTCAATACCTAATTTAGAAATGAATTCCTGTGCTTTATCGGTTGTCACTTCTTTTAAGGCTTTTACGGCAGGTATGTTACGAGAGGCATATAATGCTTCACGCATTGTAATGGCACCGAAATATTTATTATCCCAGTTATTAATGTTTTGACTTGTCCCAGTATAAGTCATCTTTTCGTCTACTAATGTTTCACCAGTAGACCACTTTAAATATTCGATGGCAGGACCATAGTCAACAAGTGGTTTTAATGTAGAACCTGGTGCTCGTGATGTTAAATCATAGGCATGGTTATAGGGCCGTTCAGCCCCGTAATTACGACCGCCACCCACTGCAACAAGAGCCCCTGTTTTTGTATCTACAACAGAGACACCTGATTGAATCGAATCCGTTGGGAAATTGCTATCGTTATTCATGACAGATTCGACCATTTCCTGTGCTTGTGGATCGAGTGTTGTATAGACTTTAATCCCTTCAGCAAGCAGTTCTGTGTTCCCATTTGCTTCAAGCTCAGATAATACAACGTCTAAGAATGCAGGGTAATTTGTTACTAAGTTTGTTTTACGTTGATCTTCTGGTAAAAGACCGGCTGTTACATCAACTGTTTTTCCTGCATCCGCGTCAGCTTGTGTAATTTTATCATGTTGCACCATTAAACCTAATACGATATTGCGGCGTTTCTCAGCACGGTCAGGGTGCTTAACAGGATTATAGTTGTTTGGACTTTGAGGCATCCCGGCAAGCAATGCCATTTCATCAAGTGTTAATTCAGAAAGCTCTTTACCGTAAAAGTACTCTGCCGCTGTACCAAAACCGTACACCGTTCCTGACATGAGCACTTTATTAAAGTACATTTCAAAAATTTCTTCTTTTGAATATTTGCGTTCAAGTTGAATCGCTAGCCACGCTTCTTGCGCTTTACGTTCTAATCTTTTCTCATTTGTAAAGAATGAATTTTTTACGACTTGTTGTGTAATCGTACTGGCACCTTGTGCACCAAAGCCATCACGGAAGTTTGCGATGACTGCACCGCCTAGGCGCCATAAGTCTACGCCGAAATGGTCGAAGAAGCGTGCATCTTCTGTGGCGATAATGGCATCGACCATCTGTGTTGGAATTTCATCATAACTAATATATTTCCGTTTTTCATCGACACCGATTGTAGCAAATAATTCGCCACTAGCATCATAAAATTCGGATGAAATCGGGTCTTTTAATAATTCTTCATCGAGTTCAGGTGCTTTACTTACGTAGTAAGCAAATAGACCAGCACCGCCTAAAAAGCCAACGATGCCGAGTGTAACGACGGCTAAAAGTATTCTTTTGAACCATATTTTCATAGGCGAACGTTGTTTTTTCTTTTGTAATTCACGTGCTTTTTTTATATCTTCACGTGTGCGTTTTTGTTGTGTCACGTTGTATCTCCTCACTTTCACAAACTAATTGTTTGCGACAAACTTATTAACGACTAGCAAATAGTCGAGTCGGGGACTAAGCCCGAGTTGTAGTTCCTCCGCTACTTGTTCAAATAGAGCAAGTGGAATTGACTTGCGGCCACCATTGTCCATATTTCGCCACGCTTCTTCAACCATGTGAAAAGGAACAACAAACGTACGTTCAAGCGTTGTAAAGCGAACGATAAAAAAAGCAATTCCCTTTTGTGCAATCACGTCCTGCATATGTTTGATTTGGTGATCATGGATGTTTTTTAGTGGAAAGGAAGTTTTGCTTTCCGTTTCCTTTGCCTCAAAATCGATATAATATCCGTTCCATACTCCATTATAATCGGTAGTCGAAGGAGTACGAAAGTATGCTTCTCGAATAACAGCAGCACTTCGCTTCGGATATTCTACTTTGACGATTTGAATCGGGACAGGTTTCTTGTAAATGCTGGCAATGCCATTTCTCACATAAAAATCATTTGTTTCATTTAAATCATCTTCTAAGCTTTTCCCACGATTACTAAATGAAAGATCTTTTTTCGTTAGCCTTTTTTTTTCAGGCGACTCATTTTGCGTTGGTTGATACACTTTTCCATTTGGATAGCGAATAGCCATGAAATCACCCTTTCCATTTGTTTACGCTTTTTAGTTTACCACAACATCTGTTGAAAAAATGATAGTTTTAGCGAACGATGACTAGTTTTGTATTGCAGCTAGGAACTTTCATTTTTTCGTCTAATATGTGTTCTAAAGGGGGCAGAAACGATGGGTAGAATAAACCGATTATTAAACCTTATTGAATGTATAGACGATTTATTAACAGGGCGTATGGAATATGAACAAATGCAAGTAAAAGCTACATTTAGCACACAACTATTAAAGGCTCATCAAAGAGTTAGCTTAGCAGAAAAAAAGTATTACGTAAAGAATGCATGTTCGTCTGAAAGTAGTGAAAACAATTAGTTTTTGGTACACTAGCAGTAATGAAAAACTTTGAGGTGTACGTGATGGACTTACTAGAAATAACAGCGAACTTACTACATGCATGTGATCAAGCCATTCATCGTTTTTATGACATGCGTGAACGCGATATGGAGCCGGACTTTTTTAAGGAGGTAAAACCGTATGCGGATGACATGCGTACGCAATTACAACAGTGGCAGCAACTCGCTTATGAATGGATTACAGCCAAGCAGCCAAAGTATATGCATAAGCAACAAATCGATCATGCCTATGATGCAATGGAACAATTTTTTGTTCAATCTTTTTATAAACAGACAAGTAAAAAGAGATTCATTCAATCTGTTGAATCAACAAAATATACACTCACTAGTTTGAAACGATATGTAGAGGAAGGCGAGCACCATGTTTAGTAAAAAGAAATCCATTAGTGAACTATTGCAATCATGGCAGTATGATGAAGAGCTAAAGCAACACATTGTTCACTGGCATACGTTAGATGGTAAAGCAGCCGAATATGCGCCGTTCCCTAGCGAGCTACATCCATCTTTAAAAAATGCATTGCAATCGCGCGGCATTGAGCAATTGTATACACATCAGCGTGAAGCATTTGATTTCGCTATGCGTGGTGCTTCCTTTACAGCGATTACACCGACAGCATCGGGAAAATCGCTTTGTTATCATTTACCTGTTTTACAAGAAATCATTCAAAATAAGTCAAGTCGTGCGATTTATTTATTCCCAACAAAGGCCCTTGCACAAGATCAAAAAACAGACTTGAATGAATTAATCGAAGCAACAGAGGAAGAGATTTTAAGTTACACGTATGATGGTGATACAGCGCCAGGCATTCGGACGAAAATTCGAAAAGCGGGTCACATTGTGATGACCAATCCTGATATGTTGCATTCAGGTATTTTGCCCCACCATACAAAATGGGTATCACTATTTGAGAACTTAAAATATATTGTCATTGATGAGCTGCATACGTATAAAGGGGTATTCGGTAGTCATGTTGCCCATGTAATTCGCCGACTACAGCGTATTTGTGCATTTTATGGGTCCAATCCAACATTTATTTGTACATCAGCCACGATTAAAAACCCAAAAGAGCTAGCGGAAAGTTTAACAAATGAAACGCATGAATTAATCACAAAATCAGGTGCACCTATTGGGAAAAAGACGTTTATTTTTTATAATCCACCAATTGTGAATACGACGTTTGGGGTAAGACGTAGCGCGGTGCTAGAAGTGCGTGATTTATCGAAACGATTATTTGAAGCGGGTATTCAAACGATTATTTTTGCGAAATCTCGTGTTCGTGTGGAAATGCTTGTGACCTATTTGAAATCGTTAACGGCAAAAAAGATTCAAGATGAATCCATTCAAGGGTATCGAGGAGGATATTTACCGAGTGAACGCCGTGCCATTGAAAAAGGACTTCGCGATGGTTCGATTCAAGTCGTTGTTTCCACCAATGCGCTTGAGCTCGGTATTGATATTGGACAATTGCAGGCATGTATTATGACAGGATATCCTGGCAATATCGCGAGTGCCTGGCAACAAGCGGGAAGAGCTGGGCGTAGACAAGATGAAGCGCTAATTATTTACGTTGCCCAATCGACTGCATTGGAT
Organism: Lysinibacillus sp. KU-BSD001; assembly: GCF_042920265.1. Lineage (NCBI taxonomy): Bacteria > Bacillati > Bacillota > Bacilli > Caryophanales > Bacillaceae > Lysinibacillus > Lysinibacillus sp. KU-BSD001. The sequence goes on from NZ_JBDQZI010000007.1 coordinate 137,444, forward strand.
CAATATATTGTGAATCATCCAACGTACTTTTTTGGAACAGACCCAGAGGAAGTACGCATTAATCCAGATAATATTATGATTTTAATGGATCATTTAAAATGTGCTGCGTTTGAATTGCCGTTTTCGATGACCGATACATACGGTGAATTTACAGTACAAGAATTGCTTAGCTTTTTAGAAGAAGAAGGTGTCCTTGTGAAAACGAGTACACAATGGCATTGGATGAGTGATCGTTTTCCTGCACATGATGTTTCGTTACGTTCTGCCGCCGGGGAAAATGTCGTCATTATTGATATGACACAGCCGAAAAATAAAGTGATTGGGGAAATGGATACGTATAGTGCGATGACACTGTTGCATGAGGAAGCCATTTACATGCATCAAGGTGTTCAGTTCCAAGTAGAAAAACTCGATTGGGAAGAGAAGAAAGCGTATGTGCGAGAAGTCGATGTAGACTATTTTACAGATGCTAATTTAGCTGTTGAGTTGAAGGTGTTAAGCGAGGATAAATCCGCTACGTATAAATCGGCAACGGCAAGTTACGGAGATGTTGGTTTATTGGCGATACCAACTATTTTTAAAAAGATTCGATTTAACACGCACGACAATATCGGCAGTGGTCCAATCAACTTACCCCCAATGGAAATGCACACGAGTGCGACATGGATAAGCTTTGACTTACCGGGAAATTGGTCTGAAGAGCAATTAACAGATGCATTAAATGGAGCAGCTTATGCGATGGGGAGCTTTATTCCGCTCTTTGTGCATTGTGATCGCAGTGATTTATCGGTTGTCCCACAAGTAAAGGCCATTCATAATGAACGTCCGACGATTTTTATTTACGATAGCTATCCAGGAGGCATTGGCTTAAGTGAGCGCGTGTACGATATTTTAATGAGTTTGCTAGAGCGGACAAAGGAGCATGTGGAAAAATGCCCATGTAAATCCGGCTGCCCGTCCTGTATTGGTGCACAAGATAGTATCGGTGAAAGCAAACAACAAGTATTAAAAGTACTGTCTATCCTAATTGAAGAAATGAGCTGGATTCCATGAGTTATGAAAACAAAATTCTTCAAATGAAAAAAATGCTCGGTAAAAAAACAGAGAACAAAGTAGAAAAGCCCGTCTTTCAAAAACCAAACCGACCAAGCTATGTCAAGCAGTGGGAGAACGCTGGATTAACGCTTATTGAAAATGATTTTGGTGTGCTATTTAAACGAGTCGTCACATATCCGCTTGATTATAAGCACGGGGCGTACGAGCTACGTGAGCTTTTTGAGGCGATTCAGCTCTGGGTAGATGCAGGGCATGAGCATCCTTATGCGGTGACGTTTGATGATACACTAGTCTTTTTTGATACGGAAACAACGGGCTTAAAGGGTGTTGGTACACATATTTTTTTACTGGGCTTTTTAGAAACAGATGAAGAAGAATTTACGTTGACACAATATGTGCTTGCTGATCCATCCAATGAAGCGGCATTTTTGTTTGAATCCAAGCTATGGCAAAGGGCAGTGACAATCGTATCTTATAACGGAAAAAGTTTTGACTGGCCGCAGCTTGAAACACGCTGGACATTAAACGGGGCGCATATTCCTCGACTACGCTCGCAAAAACAAATTGATCTTTTACATAGTACGAAGCGGCTATGGAAAAACGATTTGGAAAAGATGAAGTTAACAACGATTGAACAAGAAAAATTAGGTTTTTGTAGGCAAGGTGATATTCCAGGCTTTTTAGCGCCTGTTATATATCTAGACGCGGTAAAAAGTGGTCAGCCAGATGCCCTTATGAAAGTATTACAGCATAATGAATGGGATCTTTTGTCGCTTATTACACTGTATATTCATTCAACCCAGTTGCTCTTTAATCGTCAGTTACAAGATTCTGCTACAACTTATACTAACATCGGGAAATGGTTTAATGATTTAAAGTTAAAGGATACGGGGATGGACGTTCTTTCGACTGTTACAGAAAACTTTGATGTAGCGGATACCGGATTAGCGCATTATTATTTAGCACTTGAACAAAAACGTACTGCCCAATTTGAACTGGCGGTGAAATCTTTTACAAAAGCGCTACCAACGATTGATATCCCTTATAAAATTAAAGCGTATGAACAATTAGCCATCATTGCTGAACATCATCTAAGAGATTACGAGGAAGCGATCACGCATACGCAAACAGGCTTACATTTAATTGGTAAACATAACACATGGTCAAGGGCACAAAAAGATAAGCAAACATTGGCATGGGAAAAACGTCTCCAAAGACTTAGAACGAAGGTAGAAAAATATAAATAACTAGCACTTTCATTCACGTTTTTTTAGAGGCTTTATGTTATAATGAAGCCACGCATGTTAAGTATGGAAGGGCGATGTGAATTGGATATTAAATTAACATCAAAAGATATTTTGGAAAAAGAATTCAAAAAAAGTGTAAAAGGCTATAATATTGATCAAGTAGATCAATTTTTAGATCAAATAATGGAAGATTACGATAATTTCGAGCAAGTCATTAATGAGCTGAAAGCAGAAAATGAACGTTTAAAAGGGGAATTATCAGGTAGTGTTAGAAAACCAGCACCGCAGCCAACTACGAGCAATATGAACTATGATATTTTGAAGCGTGTAGCAAACTTGGAAAAAGCTGTGTTTGGTGATAAGCTTAAGGAAAAACTGTAGTAACATACTTATTGTTATTTTTTTTGATTTCTAGTATAATAGGTGTACATCATGAAATTCGAGTAATCGCTGCGACATATAAATGTTGTAGAGGAAAGTCCATGCTCACACGGATCTGAGATGACCGTAGTGTTCGTGCTTACTGAAAAAATAAGGTAAGGCAAGCGTTAGCTTGACGGCGGAAGGAATACCTAAGTCTTTGGATATGGTAGACACTTCCTGAAAGTGCCACAGTGACGTAGCTTGCTTGGAAACTTGCAAGGTGGAACGAGGTAAACCCCACGAGTGAGAAACCCAAATTATGGTAGGGGCACTCTCCAGAAGGAAACGAACAGATGGAGGGACGCATTAGCTTGCTAATGTGTAGATAGATGATTACTGCCTGATACGTACGAGGGGAGACCCGTTTGAGTACTCAGGAACAAAACATGGCTTACGGAATTTTATTGATGCTTTTTTGATGAATAAAAAAGGCTCTCCATAACTTTTTGGAGAGCCTTTCTTTTAGAGATAAGGGTGAGAAACAATGAGTGAATGTACCACTATAGATGTGGAGAAATATAGATTGCTTTCCCAATATCCAGACTACTTAATCATGAAAATTTTCGAAAATGTTTCGGAAGGCATTATGATTACAGATCAAGATAAAAAAATTATAAGTGTAAATCCAGCGTTTGAATTTGTAACAGGTTATAAGAGCGAAGAAGTGATGGGAAAAAACCCTTCCATTTTACAATCAGGCATCCATGAACTTTCGTTTTATTTAGATATGTGGCGAAGTATACATGAAAACGGCATTTGGCAGGGAGAAATTTGGAATCGCCGTAAAACGGGAGATGTGTATCCTGAATGGCTTACTATTTTTTCCGTCAAAGATTCAGTAGGGAATATTACGAATTATTGTGGTATATTTACTGATTTATCTGAGCGTAAAATCGTTGAAAATGAATTAGAAAAAAGAACATTAACGGATTCATTAACGGAAGTGTGTAATCGTTTTGCCTACTTAGAACGTATGAATACATTGCTTGAGTCGAGTACGAATTTATCACACAATGTACAACATGCCGTATTTTTCTTAGATTTAGATCGTTTTAAACAAGTAAATGAAACACTCGGTCATACGATGGGTGACTTACTATTAATTGAAATTGCTAAGCGGATTAAAGCGCTTTTAAAAAATAAAGACATATTAGCACGATACGGTGGCGATGAATTTGTTATTACGTTAACAAATATTGTCCATCCGCGTGAAGCAGCAAAATTTGCAGAGCAAGTGATTCGTGTCATTGAAGCGCCGATTATTATTCACGGGCAGGAAATTTTTGTTTCTGCAAGTATGGGCATTAGTATCTTTCCAGTAGACGGTCAAACAACGGAAGAATTAGTAAAATGTGCCGATAAGGCAATGTCCTATTCTAAACAAAATGGTCGTAATGGCTTTTCATTTTATTTCGATGACTTAAGTACAGATACGAAACGCGTCCTTTTACTAGATATAGAACTTCGAAAGGCAATTGAACAGCAAGACTTTACACTTTATTTTCAACCAAAAATTGATATAAAAACATTGCAAGTGAATGGTGTAGAAGCACTTGTTCGCTGGCAAAATGAAAAATTAGGGTTCGTATCACCAGCTGAATTTATCCCATATGCGGAGGAAACAGGTCTAATTATCCCTATAAGTGAAATTATATTTGAAAAAGCTTGTGAAGGATACAAGCAATTAGTGGAAGCTGGTTTTCCTAAAATACCGATTGCTATTAACGTATCGAGTATTCATTTCCAACAACAAAAATTTTTAGAGTCAATACAAGCAATACTAGAAAAAAACAATACGTCTGCTCAAAATTTTGAAATTGAAATGACAGAACGTACTGTTATGAATAGCGCGGCGGAAACGATCAGTAAGTTAGTAAAGTTAAAACAACTTGGCTTTAAACTTTCGCTAGATGATTTCGGAACGGGCTACTCATCACTTAGCTATTTAGTAAGATTTCCACTTGATGTACTAAAAATTGATCGTAGTTTTATTCAACATATTTGCTCTCTTGATGACAAACAAGCCGTTGTCGATGCAGTTATTCAAATGTCGCATCGTTTAAAAATGAAAGTTGTAGCTGAGGGTGTTGAAAGTGAGCGACAAGTGGAAATATTAAAGGGAATGGGCTGTGATATTATTCAAGGATATTATTACAGCAAGCCATTGCCCATGAATGAACTGTTAGATTTTTTACAGTTCTGGGAAGTCGAACATCAAGGAAGGTAATACATTTATGACAAAATTTCAATTAGTTGCAACAGCAGCGATGGGTCTAGAATCCATTGTAGCGGAAGAAGTACAAGCTTTAGGCTACGAAACACGTGTAGACAATGGGAAAGTATATTTTGAAGGTGATGAAACAGCAATCGCTCGTTGTAACTTATGGTTGCGTGTTGCAGATCGTGTAAAGATTGTTGTGGCACAATTTCCTGCTACAACATTTGAACAGCTTTTTGAAAGCACGAAAGCAATTGAATGGGAGCGCTATTTACCGGTCGACGCAGCGTTCCCTGTATCTGGGAAGTCTGTGAAATCTAAATTATTTAGTGTCCCAGACTGCCAAGCAATTGTGAAAAAAGCTATTGTTGAACGAATGAAATTCCATTACAAACGGTTAGGCTTTTTAGATGAATCGGGTGCAACATATAAAATTGAAGTGTCCATTTTAAAAGATGTCGCAACTTTAACGATTGATACATCGGGTGCAGGCCTTCATAAACGTGGTTATCGTCAAGTACAAGGGGAAGCCCCATTAAAAGAAACACTGGCAGCAGCATTAGTGAAAGTTTCGAAATGGAATCCGAACCGCCCGTTTGTTGATCCGTTTTGTGGCTCTGGGACAATTCCATTAGAAGCAGCGATGATTGGTCAAAATATTGCACCGGGGTATAACCGTGAATTTATCTCAGAAGATTGGCACTGGATGAAAGCGAAAATTTGGGATGAGGTACGGGATGAAGCGGATAGTTTAGCCAACTATGACCAACCAATCCAAATCATTGGTTCAGATATTGATCATCGAATGGTAAATATTGCACAAGAAAATGCATTAGAAGCAGGTTTTGGGGATATAATTACATTTAAGCAGATGCAAGCAACAGACTTTACAACAAAAGTAGCGGATGGGGTCATGATTTCGAATCCGCCGTACGGAGAGCGTATCGGGGAGAAAGAAGAAATTGAACGTGTCATTCGTCAGCTTGGAGAAGTTATGAATAATTATCCAACATGGTCTGTCTATATGCTATCTTCAATGGAAAATTTTGAGGCACTTTACGGGAAAAAAGCAACGAAAAAGCGTAAACTATTTAATGGCTTTATCCGTACAGATCTTTATCAATTTTGGGGACAAAAGTCGAAGCGCGAAGATTAATCTAGACGGAAGGGGATGGCTCCTTCCGTTTCGCGTTGTAATTTAGGAGTTTTAAGGGAGACGTTATATGAGAGAATCTTTACCATTTGAGTTACAAAAAGACAAATCTTTCTTTGATTCATTAGGAGATTGGTTAGGGGATGTCCTATATGATGAGCTACCAGAAAAGGGATTTGAATGCCGCGATGAACAAATTTTTATGGCCTATCAAATTGAACAGGCATTAAAGGAAAAGAATGTGTTATTTGCTGAGGCAGGGGTAGGCACAGGAAAAACAATTGCTTATTTATTGCCAGCGGTATCGTATGCTCGTTATACAGGACGTCCTGCACTCATTGCTTGTGCTGATGAAACATTAATTGACCAGCTTGTAAAAGAAGGTGGCGATATTCATAAGCTTAAACATGTGCTAGGCTTAAACATCGATGTACGTCTAGCAAAATCACGAGATCAATACTTATGTTTAAAGCGTTTTGAAGAAGCAGAAAAGGTAGAGACAGATGAATGGATTGATGATATCGCCTTTACAATCCCAGAAGAAGTATATGCTTCCGGTCCTCTCACAAAAGCTGTGCCGTATGGTGATCGCTCGGATTTCCCAACGGTTGGGGATGAAGATTGGCAAAAGGTAAATTACAATGCTGTCATGCAATGTGCTGTTTGTGATATGCGAAATCGTTGTGGTCAAACATTGCATCGAATGCATTATCGCCAATCCACGGATTTAATTATTTGTTCGCAAGATTTCTTGATGGAGCACTTAGCAACAAAAGAATCGCGTGAGCGCGAAGGACAGTTACCACTACTTCCGGAAGTTTCGATGATGGTATTAGACGAGGGACATTTACTGGAGTATGCCGCACAAAAGGCGATGACAGTAAAAGTGCAAGCATCAACCATTGTCGGCATGCTAGAGCGTTTAATGGTCGATGGTGTGCGTGAACGTACACTTTATGCAATGGAGCAATTACAAGATAACCATGAGCTGTTTTTTGATGAATTACGCGATTGCCTAGTGGAATCAATGGAAGACCGCAAACGTATTAATAAATCAGAACGTCTTTTATCTTTAGGGAAACAAGTAATTGATGCGGTAGAACAACTGCTTGAAGAATTTGTATTCGAATCAGAGCTTTATATGATTCCAGAATACGAGCTAAATATGGCGGAGGAATTTTTAGAGCAATACGTCGCAGCCATTCGTATTTTTGTAGCACAAGGAGATGCGGTTGATTGGTTAGAAGAAACAGATGGTGAAGAAACACTTGTTATTATGCCGCGCTTAATTACAGAGGTGTTACAAGAAAAACTATTCTCAAAAAAATTGCCGATTATTTTCTCCTCTGCAACACTATCGGTCAATAAAGATTTCTCTTATATTGCTTATAGCTTAGGGATTAAGAAACACCAATCATTTAGCGTACCATCACCATTTGATTATGAAGATGTAATGAAAATTCATGTACATGAGCTATCACAGGAAGAAAAGGCAAGTAAAGTGCAATCACTTCTTCGGGATGGCGAGAAAACGCTCGTGCTATTTAAGTCAAAACAAGCCATGGTGACGTTCAAATCCAGCTTATCTATTATGGACCGTATGTCAGTTGCATTTGAAGGAGATCGGGAATTATCAGCTATCGTGCGTGATTTCCAAGAAGGCACAGTGAAAACGTTATGCTCGTATCACCTATGGGAAGGGTTAGACTTACCAGAGGAAGCATTAACACGTGTCATTATTTTTGATTTACCATTCCCACCGTACGATCCGCTATTTGATGCAAAGCGCTCTTTTGCAGAAAATCCATTTGAAGAAGTGGAACTGCCATTTATGCAACTGCGTTTGCAACAAGGAATAGGGCGTTTAATTCGCACATCGAATGATTATGGGGATATTCATATTTTATTAAATGAACAAGAGGCAACAGTAAAAGCGGAATTTGAAAGCATTTTGCCGGTGGAGCCTTGTTAAAATAAAGCGTGCAGGATAAGTGTGATACTTATTCTGCACTTTTTATATGTTTCATAACGCATTGAATAATTCATATACTTAAGAGAAAAGGTTTTTTCCTGTATTGTGATATATAAGGTAGGGTTATATTTTACATAATGTGGTAAAATGTATTTGCGCTTTTAACGCCGTATGAGTGTGGAGAAGGGGATCCACAAGAACAGCAAGGAACGAGCTGTTAGCGCAAATCAACGTATTCCCATACACGTATTAACAATACAAGGTCAATCAACACGCGTGATTTAATAGATAGTTTGTATTACAAAGTGGATAATTATGGGGGGAGAGAAGTTGGATATTTTATATTCGAAAATAGTGGCGCCCAATCCGGCTGCACACTATATGCGAAAGTCATCGATTATGAAAAAGTTAAAAAAAAGTAAAATTTTTACACTGACGTTGTTACATAGTGGTCCGGGATATGGGAAAAGCTCTTCGTTAGCCCAATATTTTGCAGATGAGAACATATTATTTAGTTGGTATCAAGTAACTGAAAACGATGATAGTATTTTGCCATTTTTAAAATATTTATATGAAAGTATTAAAACAGTTTATACGGACTTTGAACTGCTTGACCCTTCTTGGGATCAAGTGACAACTTTTTTAAAAGTAGAACATTTAAACAAGTTATTCACATTATTTTGCAATGCATTCGCTCAAATGAAACAAGAGATTTTTATTGTAATCGACGATTTTCATATGGTACAGCATGTGTTTCAAATCAATTATGTACTGGACCAGATGATGAAGTTTGCACCACCAAACGTGCACTTTGTGATAGCGACCCGCACATATCCTACATGGGATTGTCTACATCATTTAAAAAATAAGCGTTTACTAACGGTTATTTCGGAAGAAGATTTTGTATTTACGACAGATGAGATTAGCCTTTTATTTGAGGATTATTATGAAACGATCTTAACGGAGAATGAAGTAAATAAAATTTATGAAATAACGGAAGGGTGGGTAATGGCTGTAATCCTTCTTGCGATGCAAGTTGAAAATGAGCGATATCCTTTTGATTTTTCAAAAATTACATTGCAAGACTTTGATGAGTACTTATCCTATGAGTTATTTCAGCATTTAGATTGGGATTATCAACAGTCTTTGTTTAAATTTAGTTTATTTGATACATTTTCTGCTGACATTATTCAAGATATTTTTGGGGAAGAGGAAGTAGAGCGACTCGATTATATTTTAAATCATTATGCATTTATACAAAAATTGTCTAACGATAAAGAATATCGGTTTCACAGCTTAATCAAACAGTTTTTAGTGCAACAATACGAAAAATTAAACCAGCAAGATGTGGCAAATATGCATAAAAAAATAGCTATTTATTTTATTAACAGTAACAATATTGTACAAGCGTTTTATCATATTACCCAAACAAATGACGAGCCGTTTATTTGTGAGATGTTCATTCATTATGCGGATTATTTTATGCAAAGAGGCAATTATAAATGGTTGTTAGAACGAATCAAGAAATGTTCGTTTGAAATGCGAGAACAGTTTTATCCACTTTATTATATAGAGGGAGAATGCTTACGAATCGGTGCTTTTTATAAAAAAGCGAGTATGGCGTTTGATACATGTATCGAAAAGGCGACACACCATCAGGATTTACTGTCGATTGTTCGCTCTAAGGTGGGGCTTGCCAAAATATATGTAGATACGTTGCAACCTTCTATTGCAAAGGGTTATTTACATGAGGCATTAGCGTTATCAGCGAAATGTCAAATGCCGAAGCAAGAATATATTCAGTTGAATCTTCAGTACGTAGAAAATTTAGTGAATATTGGGCAAGCTTATCAAGGCATTCACTATTGGCAGCAATTAAATTTAGATAATGATTTATTGCATTTAGGCAATATCGATATTCGTATGTATTTAAGACAAGGGGCTTTACATGAGGCAAAGTTACTTGCAGAGTCAAGGCTATTTGAACAACAAGGTGGAACGGTTGCTCATCGCGAAACAGATGCATTATTGTCATTGATTTATGCGATGATGGGAAATAGAGCGCGTGCTAAGGAAAGTGCTTATAGAGGCTTGCAAAACAGTACAGCGACGCATGAAGCGTTTAACATAGCTGTTGCTCATATACGTAATGGACATGCAGAGCTATTACTAAATCCATATGACCCGTCGGAAGCAATTACCCATTATGAAACAGCAGTACAGCAAATGGAACAAATACGAATTAAACGTATTAAAGCGGAATGTTATGTAGGATTAGCGATAGCCTATGGCCGTACTGGCAATGTAATCGAAGCAAAGCGTTATGCATTTTTAGGTTTAACAGTGACGGAAAAGGTGGAAGATCGGTGGGTAACAGGGTTATTGAAACTAGCTCTTCTCATTTTATATGTAGAAAATGACTTGATGGATGAAGCGAGACAAATGGCGAAGGAAACGCGGATTGCTTTTGAAGAGGTAAAAGATTCTTACTGTCTAATGGTCACGTATTTCTGGTCTATGTATGTAGCAATGAAAACAAACGATGTACATGAATATAATGAATATAAGAGAATGTTTGAATTATTAATCAATCAGCATGCCTATCATTTCTTTTTATCGAAAGTTACGTTATTTGGTGCAAGAGATTTGGTGGAAACGCAAAGAGTACTTCATTTTAATAGAGGAGATCATAAGCCTGCCATCTATATAAAGCTTTTTGGACCAACATTATTTGTAAGGAACTGGCAAGCTGAGCATAAAGTATGGCATCGAGAAAAAGCGAAGGAATTATTTATTTATCTTTACCTAAATCGAAATCGATATTGCTCAAAAGAAGAAATGACCGCTAAGCTATTTCCAAATAGTATAGAAGAAGTAGCTGTAAGGGATTTTAAAGTGGCCTATAATGCGCTATTAAAAGTGTTAGAGCCTAACAGAAGTGCACGGGAAGAACCTTTTTATATTGAGCGCAAGCAGTCCATGTATCGTATGTGCCAGAGGCCGTATATTATGAGTGATATTGAATATTTCGAACAGCTCATTTCTCTAGCGGACAGGCAAGATGATCAGTCGCTTCAAAAACAATGGCTACTAAAAGCCGTCCAGCAATACACAGGCGATTTATACGAAGACAGTGCACAGGTTGAATGGATCCAGCAAGAGAGAGAACGGTACAAAACACTCTATGTAAAAACATTACAGCAATTGGCGCATATTTATTTTGAAGAACAACAGTTTGAAAAATGTTTGCAAGAATGTGAAAAAATCATAGTAAAAGATCCCACTTGGGAAGAAGCGTATCGACTGATGATGTGGTGTCATTTCTATCTTGAAAATAAAGTACAAGTTCAAAAAACATATGAACGATGTGAGAGGGTGCTATTAGAAGAGTATGAGATGGAACCGATGTCATCCACAACAGAAATTTTTGAAAAACTTATCAAAATATAAAAGCACTTGGGCTGTCCTAAAAGTTATGATGCAATGACTTTTGAGGACGCCCTTTTTATTTTAGAACTCGTAATGAGCAAAAATGCATCCTAAAAATACCTGATAAATAGTAAAAGATATTAAATGAAAGCGTAATCGTAGCCTCCGCGCTTTGCCACAGCCTACACAGGAGTTAAAACAGGCGTGGCCTGTTTGGATCTCCTGTTACGGCTCCTGTGGCTATGGCGCGCTACGGCGAAAAAGTTACTACTTCTTAATGTTTTGAAAATGGATTTTACTTATCTTAAGGGGCTTTTCAATAAAATATATAATTAATTGCACATATCTTTACGGATGGACATTTTCCATGGGCTTGGCTTCAGCTCAGGGTAACATGATGTTGCTCACAAAGGCGTCGGACTCGTGACGTGGCCGACCTTATCCTTTGTTCTTATATCCCGTAGGAAGTTATATGCCCTGTAGCGAAAAGTAGATGTTGTTACTTACACTTGCCGCCCTTCACTCCATGCGCTTTTAGAGCTCTGCCTTTTAATCAACAATATATTTTAGTATTGCACCTCTTAAAGAAATCATTTTCTTTCAACTTGTGTATAGCATCACCCAGTCTCTACTGTAATTAATGAGAATCTTTCATTATTTTTGAGCAACCGCTTATCGTATTGAACAATAGTTGCTTGTAGCGGAGGCACGAGACTCCTACGGGAAAAGCGAGACAATCAAGACCCCGCAGGAGCGAAGGATGAGCGACGAGGAGGCTTGATCTCGCCCGTGGAAAGCGAGTGCCGTAGCGGAAAGCAACGGTTATTCGAATGGTAATATATTTTAGGATTTGCTCATTACGAGTTAGAAACTCACCGGATAGCTCGAGAGCTTTTTGTAACTCGTTTGTAACTACTAATAAGTAAGATAGAATCAAAGTATTATGTAAGCGCTTTATTTCATGTGAAGGGGGAATGAAGATGAAGAAAATGTGGTCGCTTTTATTTTTATGTTTGTTCATGTTAGTGTTAGTCGCTTGTTCGGGGGATGAGGGTACAACAAACTCTGATTCTACTTCAAATGGTAGTGATGTAGCTTCAGAAGAAGGTCAAAATGCAGCAGAAGGTGGCACAGTTAAAATTGGGGTACTTGCCTCTTTAACGGGCGCATTAGAATCCTATGGTAAGCAAACGCAGCGCGGTTTTGAGCTCGGTTTAGATTATGCTACAAACGGTACGTTAGAAGTGGAAGGCAAAAAAATCGAAGTAGTTTGGGAAGATACAGAAACAAAACCAGAAGTAGCTGTACAGAAAGCAACAAAATTATTAGAAGATGATGGCGTAGATTTCCTAGTAGGATCTTCTAGTTCTGGCGATACACTTGCTGTGTTACCGCTTGCGGAAGAGTACGAGAAAATTATGGTTGTAGAGCCTGCAGTAGCAGATAGTATTACAGGTTCAGAGTTTAATCCATATATTTTCCGTACGGGACGTAATTCTTCACAAGATGCGTACGCTGCTGCGGCTGCGATTGCAGGGGAAGGCGTGAAAATCGCTACATTTGCCCCAGACTATTCATTTGGATGGGATGGTGTAAAAGCATTCAAAACAGCTGCTGAAAAGCTTGGAGCTGAAGTTGTGTTAGAAGAATATGCAGATCCAGCAGCGACGGACTTCACATCCAATATTCAAAAAATTATAGATGCCAAACCGGATTACCTATTTGTTGTGTGGGCTGGGGCAAACTCCCCATGGCAACAAATTTCAGATATGAAGGTACAAGAGAAGGGGATTAAAATATCGACAGGAGCCCCAGATATTATTGCCTTACAGTTAATGGGACCATTAGTTGGTATGGAAGGCTTTAGTGTGTACTATCACACGCTGCCTAATAATGAAGTGAATACGTGGTTAGTAGAAGAACATAAAAAACGCTATAACAATGAAGTACCTGATTTATTTACACCAGGAGGGTTTTCAGCGGCTGTAGCCATTGTAGAGGCTTTAAAACAATCTGGTGGAGATGCAGATGGCAATACGTTAATTCCGTTAATGGAAGGCATGTCATTTGAAACACCAAAGGGTACAATGACTTTCCGTGAAGAAGACCATCAAGCATTGCAAACGATGTATTCAATCCGTTTAGAGACGGTGGAAGGTGTGGACTATCCAGTACCTGTTCTCATTCGTGAACTTTCACCTGAAGAAACAGAGCCTCCAATTATGAATGAATAAATGCTACACACAGACCGCAAAAAAAAGCGGTCTGACTCTCTTAGTCTTTCTGAACGAAAAGAAACATTAAGAGAGTCAGATCGAAGGAGGGGAAATATGGAGCCTATTTTAAAAACTACTCATTTAGGTATACAGTTTGGTGGACATAAGGCTGTGGAGGATGTGACGATTGAAATTTCTGAAAAACATTTTAAATCGATTATTGGACCAAATGGTGCGGGTAAAACAACGTTCTTTAATTTGATTAGCGGTGAGCTACGAGCGACTACCGGGGAAGTATTTTATAAAAACCAAAATATTTCTAAGCTTTCTCCAGTAGAAAGGACACGGTTAGGGCTCGGGCGTTCCTTTCAAATTACAAATGTATTTCCGAATTTAACTGTATTAGAAAACGTGAGATTAGCAGTGCAGTCAAAAGAACAGGTACGATTTCACGTATTTAAACATTTCACCTCCTATAACAAAATGCTAGAAGATGCGATGAATATGCTGGAGCAGGTGATGCTTGCAAACAAAGCCTATGTACTAGCAAGCCAATTATCGCATGGTGAAAAGAGAAAGTTAGAAATTGCCATGCTATTAGCTTTAGATACGGAAGTGTTGTTATTAGATGAGCCAACTGCAGGTATGTCATTAGAGGAAGTACCAGCGATATTAGATGTGATCCGCACAATTAAGCAAAGTGGTGAAAAAACGATTCTATTGATTGAACATAAGATGGATATGATTTTAGACTTATCGGATTCCATCATGGTGCTATTTAATGGACGCTTATTAGCAGATGGTACACCACAGGAAATTATGAATAATGAAACAGTCCAAAATGCGTATTTAGGAGGGCTCTACGATGAACAGCTTACTTCGACTTGAAGATGTACACACACATATTGGGCAATATCATATTTTGCAAGGCATCAATATTGAAATTGTAGCAAATGAAGTAAATGTGCTATTAGGTCGAAATGGTGCGGGCAAAACTACAACATTAAAAACCATTATGGGCTTAACACCAGCATCCAAAGGGGCTATTCATTTTCATGAAACGAATATTACAAAAAAAATGACGTATGAAATTGCCAATATGGGCATTGGCTATGTTCCTGAAGATCAGGGGATTTTTAGTGACTTAACAGTAGAGGAAAATTTGCGTGTGGCGATGCGAAAGGAAGACGAGCAAACACTGCAAAAAAGAGACTATGTACTTGAACTTTTCCCAGACTTAAAAACATTTTGGAAAAAAGCTGGGGGTAAACTTTCAGGGGGGCAAAAGCAAATGCTAGCGATGGCACGGGCTTTTGTCAATGATAGTGAAATGCTATTAATTGATGAGCCTTCCAAAGGGTTAGCCCCGATTGTGATAGAGAAAGTAATGGAAGCGATCAATGAGATGAAAAAAGCAACAACGATTGTACTCGTCGAACAAAATTTCTTAATGGCAAGTGGGGTTGGGAATTATTATACGATTATTGATGATGGAGAGACGGTGCAATCGGGAGTGATGAAGGAGTTAATAGAGAATGAGCAATTAAAGCGCAAATACTTAGGAATCGGATAGGGGGGATGAGAATGGAGCTAATCATTAGTTTAATCATTAATGGCTTAGCCACAGGGATGTTAATCTTCTTATTAGCGGCTGGGGTTACATTAATTTTTGGCTTAATGGACGTACTTAACTTTGCGCATGGTGGTTTGTTCGTTTGGGGCGCTTATACCGGTATATTTGCTTATGCAGCGACAGATAGTTTTATCATCGGGATATTGATAGCGCTCGTAACGGGTGCGGTACTTGGACTAATTACAGAAAAATTGATTATTACACCTGTGTATGGAAATCACATTCAACAAATTTTAATTACGTTAGGCTTAATGATTGTTTTATCCGAATGTATAAAAGTCGTATTTGGCCCTAATGGGATTCCTGTTAGTGTACCGCCATTGCTTGCAGGTAGCTGGGAAGTAGGCAATATTATCATTATTAAGTATCGTATTTTCATCATCGTCATTGGCTTTATTATTTACGGTATATTCCATTATATTTTGACAAGAACGAAGATTGGTTTAATTGTCCGAGCGGGCGTTATGAATAAGGAAATGGTGCAAGCATTAGGAATCAATATTAAACGCGTGTTTTTATATGTTTTTATGGTCGGTGCAGCACTTGCGGCACTTGGTGGGGTGTTAATGGCGCCATATTCTGGTGTGATTTATGCGGAAATGGGCATGGAATATGCGATTTTAGGTTTTATCGTTGTTGTAATCGGCGGTATGGGTAGTTATTCGGGTACATTATTAGCGGCGATTTTAGTTGGATTAGCAGGTAGCTTTATGGCCTATTACGTACCGTATTTATCACTTGCGGTGAATATGATTATTATGGTCATTGTCCTTGTTTTCCGTCCACAAGGCTTATTTACGGTAGCGAAAGGGTGAGATGATGAAAAAACAATCTGCGTTTACAACCTCTAATATTGTCCTTTGTTTAATAGCTATTGCACTCATTATTTTACCGTTCATTTCAGATTCAAGAACAATGCTTATTTTACTGACACAAATATTTATTTTTGGTATTTTAGCAATGAGCTATGATTTATTGCTAGGTTTTACAGGAATTGTGTCATTTGGGCATGCCATGTTTTTTGGACTAGGTGCTTATAGTTCAGCGATACTGCTTAATCTGTATGAAAATACAATGCTTGTTTTTATGATTTCGATTGTCATTGGTATGATACTATCCGCTATTTTAAGCTTTTTTGTAGGGTTATTGACATTACGCTTAAAAAGTCATTATTATGCAATGTTAACACTGGCCATTTCAGGACTTTTATTAGTCGTAGCGGAAAAATGGCGTACGATGACAAAAGGAAATGACGGCTTCACATTTCGTGCACCAGAGATTTTTCGAGATCGCATGATGTTTTACTTATTTGTATTAGCTTGTTTAATACTCCTCTTTATTATTTGTAAACGCTTTGTTAGCTCCCCTCTTGGAAGGGTTTTAATAGCAGTGCGGGAAAATGAGCAACGTACGGCCTCATTAGGATATAAAACGTTATATTATAAAGTTATTGCTTCTATGATAGCAGGGGTAATTGCAAGCGTTGCTGGTTCATTGTACGCCGTGTCTTTACGTTTTGTGAATACGAGTGTGATGTCAATGGATATTACGTTAGATGCTCTTCTGATGACGATTATTGGTGGGGTCGGTACATTAGTCGGTCCTTTAATTGGTGCAGCCGTTATTGAATTTGCACAACACTATTTATCGGGCTTAGCAAGAGACTATCCAATCTTTGAACGGTGGATTATTATCTTTGGGGTTATTTACATTTTAGCCGTCATCTTTTTCCCAAAAGGAATTGCCGGTACGTTTGCGCAAAAGTATGGAGAATGGAAAATGAAGAGAACAGTGAATCATCATCCCCCTCCAAGTAAGGTGCAGTCTATACCTGTGGATGAAAGAGGTGAGATAAAATGAACATCGGTATTTTATCAACAGGTGTTTATTTACCTGAACTCAGGATGACAGCGGAAGAAATTAGTGCACAGTCTAATATCCCTGTTAATATTATAAAAGGGAAAATGGGCGTAATTGAAAAACCAATTCCTGCTAAATATGATCACACAGTTCAAATGGGTATTTGGGCGGCTCACAAAGCAATTGCGAAAGCGAAAATCGACCCGAAGCAGATTGATGTCATTATTTATATTGGGGAGGAACATAAAGAATATCCGCTTTGGACAGCAGCCATTAAAATGCAGGAAGAGCTCGGGGCTAGTAATGCATGGGCATTTGACGTTCAATTACGCTGCGGAACTACGATTATGGCGATGAAGGTAGCGAAAAGCTTAATGCTTACAGATGAGTCCATTCATACCGTTCTTCTGGCAGGAGGATATCGCAATAGTGATTTGATTGACTATCACAATGAACGAACGCGTTTTATGTTTAATTTAGCTGCAGGCGGAGGCGCGATGATTCTTCAAAAAAACCTCAATGAAAATACGGTGTTAGAAGCTGAAATGATGACGGATGGTTCTTTTTCAGAAGATGTGGTCGTGCCAGCAGGTGGAACAAAGCAGCCGCTTACAGCTGAATTGCTTGCGCAAGGGGCATATCGTTTAGATGTATTAGATCCTGAAGGCATGAAGATGCGTTTGGAGGAAAAATCACTGAATAATTTTATTAAAGTTATTCGTTCATCGTTAGCGAAAAGTGGCTATAGTGAGCAAGATTTAAAATATATTGCGATGTTGCATATGAAAAGGTCAGCTCATAATTACGTATTAAATACACTAGGATTGTCTGCGGCGCAATCCATTTATTTAGAGCGATACGGTCATATAGGTCAGCTTGATCAAATTTTATCACTAGAATTAGCACTGCATGAAAATAAAGTTCAACAAGGGGATATTGTCACATTAGTAAGTGCTGGGATCGGCTATGCTTGGGGAGCGATTACAATTAAATGGGGAAAGGAACATGCATATGAATAGTATAGATTGTTTAAAAGAAGTACGATTATCCAATGGCGAAACGCTTGCCTATCGTGAACGGCCAGGTGGAGAACAAGTAATTCTTCTTGTACATGGAAACATGACTTCCTCGAAACATTGGGATTTATTAATGGAAAACTTGCATGAGGGGTTCCATATTATTGCCCCTGATTTAAGGGGCTTTGGGGGTTCTAGTTACAATACACGAATTACACATATAAGTGATTTTGCTGAAGATTTAAAACGATTTGTCGATGCATTGTCATTAAAAGATTTTCATTTAGTCGGTTGGTCAACAGGGGGGATGGTATGTATGCAATATTGTGCCCTTTATCCAGAGGACTGTCATAAACTTATACTGATGGCATCAGGGTCTACACGTGGTTATCCGTTTTATGGCATGACACCTACTGGACAAATCGACATGGAGAATCGGTTTACAACGTTACAAGAAATTGAACAGGACCCATATAAAACAAAGGCAGTACAGTATTTATATGATACAAAAAATAAGGAAGGTCTCCGGGCAATCTGGAATGCCGCTATTTACACACATCGCCAACCACAGCCAGAGCGGTATGAGGCGTATTTAGAGGATATGTTGACACAACGAAATTTAGCGGATGTTTATTATAGTTTAAATACGTTTAATATGAGTACTATAGATCACGAAGCGGGAAAAGGAACGGGTGAAGTAAATCATATTACACAACCCGTACTTGTGATGTATGGTGACCGAGATTTTGTGGTAGTAGAGCAAATGACAAACGAAATAATTGAAGATTTTGGCGGTAAAGCAAAAGTAGTCAAAATGGAAAACTGTGGTCACTCCCCGTTAATAGACAACTTGGAACAATTGACAAGCGAAATTGAAAAATTTTTATTGGAGGGGTAGTATGCGATTACAAAACAGAGTAGCCATTATTACGGGCGGTGCAAGTGGGATTGGGTTAGTAGCGGTAAAAAAATTTATAGATGAAGGAGCTGCAGTCGTTGTAGCTGATTTTAATGAAGAAGCAGGAAAAGAACTAGTAGCTTCTTATGAGCAACATGAAAAGCCAATTTTATTTGTTCAGACGGATACATCTAAACGTCAAAGTGTAGAGGCACTTGTTCAGAAGGCTGTCGATACGTACGGCAAAATTGATATTTTAGTAAATAATGCTGGGATCACAAAGGATGCGATGTTACACAAAATGACGGAACAGCAATTTGATGATGTGCTAAATGTTAATTTAAAGGGGGTATTTAACTGTACGCAAGCTGTTATTCCCCACATGATAGCACAAGGTTATGGCAAAATTATTAACACGTCATCTGTCAGTGGTGTTTATGGGAATGTAGGGCAAACGAATTATGCGGCAACGAAGGCAGCTTTAATTGGCATGACAAAGACATGGGCAAAGGAGTTAGGACGAAAGGGCATTAATGTAAATGCCGTAGCACCAGGCTTTACATTAACAGCAATGGTTCAAAAAATGCCTGAGGAAATATTAACGAGAATGGAATCTGTTACAGCCCTTCAGCGGTTAGGTCAACCTGAGGATATTGCTAATGCGTATTTATTTTTAGCTTCCAATGAATCAGATTATATCACAGGTCATGTTCTTCATGTCGATGGGGGTATTATGATGTAAGGGGGGAGTTTGATGTATGATGGGCAACAATGGATTTTAAAGCGTGCACAACTAACCCCTGATAAAAAGGCGCTAATTGAAATCGAAACAAAGCGGTACTGGACATATCGTCAGCTCACAAAGGAAATTGAGAAGTGGCAACGTATTTTATGTGCACATAACATTCAAATTGGTGATCGCGTATGTATGATGAGTGAAAATAATATAGATACATTTGCGGTGTTATTTGCATGTGGGTTACAAGGGGCTATTTTTGTACCGATTAATTGGCGCTTAAGTGAGCAGGAAATAGTATATGTTGTGACGGATTGTAAACCACAGCTTTGTATATATGAGCATACATTTGCGTCTATTGTAGAAAATCTTCCAGTACCGCATAAATGGTCGCTTTCTGAGCAATTAGGGGATAGAACCGTACAGCTATCTAGCTTTTCATCATGGCAACCAACAAAACCATGGCTCATTATTTATACAGGTGGAACGACAGGACATCCGAAAGGAGTGGTATTGTCATTTGAGTCAGTTAATTGGAATGCAATTAATACGATTGTGAGCTGGAATTTAACTAACGAAGATTGCACGATTAATTATATGCCCCTTTTCCATACGGGGGGAATTAATGCGTTAGCAGTGCCGTTATTAATGGCAGGTGGGACGGTCGTTGTTGGGAAAAAATTTAATGCAGAAATTGCCGCACGAGCGTTAAATGAATATCATTCGACCATTTCATTATTTGTCCCAACAATGTATCAAGAGCTCGTGCAAACGGAGTATTTTCAACAGGCGCATTTTCCAACCGTGAAAGTATTTTTATCTGGCGGGGCACCGTGTCCACAAACCATTTACGAAACTTTTCATCAAAAAGGACTGCTGTTTAAGGAAGGCTATGGTTTAACCGAAGCGGGGCCGAATAATTTTTATATTGATCCGATACAAGCGGTGAAAAAGCGCGGGGCTGTCGGAAAAAGTATGCAATTTAATCAAATCCGTATCGTAAAAGCAGATGGTTCGTTATGCGCTATTGGTGAGGTTGGCGAATTGCAACTAAGAGGAAAGCATTTATTCAAGGAATATTGGGAAAATGAGCAGGCAACGAAAGCGGCATTTAGTGATGGTTGGTTTAAAACAGGGGATTTAGCAAAGATGGATGAGCAACAAGATGTCTATATTGTTGGCCGAAAAAAAGAAATGATTATTTCAGGTGGAGAAAATATTTATCCACAAGAAGTGGAACAATGCATTATTCAACACCCAAATGTGAAAGAAGTAGCAGTGATCGGCATACCAGATGAATACTGGGGTGAAATTGTCGCCGCTTGTATTGTTTGCAAGCAGGAAGTGAGTGATTTCGAAGCGGAAATTCGTATAAGCTGCACGAAACAGTTAGGAAAATATAAAATCCCGAAGAAAATCTTTCTATTGAATGAACTACCAAGAACAACAGTTGGAAAGATTGATAAAATAAAGCTAAAGCAAGCTGTTATTTTAAATGGATGTATGTAGCGGTGTTCGGTCGTGCAAAGTAACTAAGAAAGGGGGCGTCTGAAAAGAAATTTTGAGAAGACAACTTTCCAATCACTATAAGAGTAATATTTTTATTAAGAAGTGAGGGGTGTACCGAAGATTTTTACTTTCTGTACACCTCCTTTGTAATGTTAAAAGTAGTTTATTTTTAGTATGCCCTTTTTCTCTAAAAGCGGCTTAACTTAAATAGCTCATTTGATAATTTTGACTTGCCATCGATCACCATCTGTGCGAGCATTTCCCCGATTGCACTACTAAATTTAAAACCATGGCCAGAGAATCCTGATGCAACAATTATGTTTTTATGTTCAGGTAAATAGTCAATGATAAAGTGCTCATCGGGTGTCATTGTATACTTACATACTTTTCCTTCTTTTAACGCGCCAACTTGTGGCATATAAGATTGAATGAACTGCTGTAAATCCAATGCATCGCCTTCATCAAAAGGTCGTAGCTCGTCGTTCGGGTGAATCGTTTCACCGCCGTCATGCCGCCCAATTTTATAACCAGCTCTATCGATGCTAGGGAAACCGTAGTAACACGCATCTTTCAGTTCCACCGCAAACGCAGGGAAGTTTTCTTGTCCGTAAAGCCCTTCTTCTGCTTCAAACCAAGCGAATGTTTTACGAATTGGATTGAGGGATAAACGGAATGGTTTCAACAATTCACTGGTCCAAGCTCCTGCACAAACAATGCAAGTGTCTGCTTCATACGTAGCAACAGCTGTTTTTACTACAACCACGTCACCACATCTAATGTTTTGTACAGGTTCATTTACATGAAGTGTAGCCCCTGCTTCTATTGCTAATGCTTTGTAGGCAGCTACACAATCTTCTACGCGCAGGACACCTGAAGTTGGCTCAAATGCAGCAATCATATGATCATCTACCTTGATACCAGGCCAACGTTTGGTGATCTCTTCAGCGTTTAATACTTCAAGAGGTAAGTCAAATGCCCGAGCACTTTCAATAACAGTTTGGACAAACGCATTATCCTTGTTACCGATGTTTATCACACCTGTTTTTAACAATAACGGTTTCTCTACTTCGTGCTCAAGTTCTTCCCACAGTTCTGCAGCCCGTAAAGCAAGTGGTACGTATTCTATCCCTTCTCCGTAAGCATAGCGAATAATGCGCGTTTCGCCATGGTGGCTGCCATTTGTATGAGGAGGGTCAAATGCATCAATCATACATACTTTTTTGCCAGCTTTCGCTAAAAAATAAGCAGCAGCCATCCCCATGGACCCAGCACCAATAATAATCGAATCAAATTTCATATCGTCACAACTTTCTTTTTATTCTGTATTATAGCGAAATTCATTTTACTAAAGGAAGGATAGTAAGATTTATAGTAAAAAATTGCTTTTTGTAGAAAAAGAGGAGAATGAGAGAAAACATATGTTACATACTATCTACAAAAGGACAGACACTAATAGAAAAAGGAGCGATATGTATGGCAATGTGCCCTTTATGTAATGCATTGAAAACAGTAGAAATGACTTGTCCAACATGTAAGGCTAGATTAGAGGATTCAGGAAAGGTATCTGATTTTTTAGACCCCTATGGTCATTATAACGATGAAGAGACTGTAAAAATGGGGGATGGCTACCCTAATACGGCGAAAGATCAAATTTGTCCGCATTTAATGGTTTGTCAAGAATGTGGATATGATGAGGTCAAATTTATACAGGAGACATAGGCGCTTCGTATTTTGGGAAGGAATGGCATACCTCCATAGACTGAAGGTATACCATAACACTTTAAGTAGTTCTTTGGGCTATTAGCTCATGGTGAATTTCGTGTGTTGGCATCGGTTTATAGTATAAATAACCTTGGGCAACAGGGCAATTTAATTGATTTAAAATAGTTGCTTGCTCAGTTGTCTCAACACCTTCAGCTACAACATCAAGCCCTAAGCTTTGAGCCATTGTAATAATGGATTTGACGATCGCGTAATCATTTTCTTCTGTAATATCTTGCACAAATGCGCGATCAATTTTCAGTTGTTGGATGGGTAAGCGTTTTAAATAATTTAGTGAAGAATACCCCATACCGAAATCATCAATTGAAATATAAATAGCATGACGTTGCAATGCTTGTAGCTTTTTAATTACTTCTTCAGGGTTGTTCATCGCGATACTTTCCGTAATTTCAAGCTCTAAATAACGACCTTGTAAGCCAGTTTCCTCTAAAATGGACAACACTTTCTCAATAAAATCAGGCTGCTGAAATTGTTTTAGTGAAATATTAACAGCTATTCGAATATTGTCAACGCCGTCATTCAACCACTGTTTTCTCGCGTTACAAGCATGTCGTAAAATCCATTCGCCTAGTTTAATAATTAGCCCGGATTCTTCAGCTATCGGAATAAACTTAGCTGGTGAGATAAATCCTTTTGTCGGATGTATCCAACGCACAAGTGCTTCAACCCCAATAATTTTCCCTGATGTAATACATACTTGGGGTTGATAGTGTAGCTCAAATTGATAATTGTTAATCGCTTCATTTAATAGATTGGAGATTTCAAATGTTTCAGCTACTTCATCTTTCATGGAATCATTATAAATCGTATATTGATTTTTACCATTTTCCTTTGATTTGTACATAGCCATATCAGCGTTTTTAATTAATACATCAAGCGTTAATCCGTGGGCAGGATACAGGCTAATACCGATGCTTAATGTTGTAAAGAATGACATATCATGTACGACAATAGGGGTGTTTACAGTATGTAAAATACGATGTGTTCGTGAAATGACTTCCTCTACATTTTTAAAATTTTGCATAACAACAATGAATTCATCGCCACCAAATCGGTATATGGCATCGTCTTTTTCTAAGCAGTGTGCAATTTTTTGTGATAAAACGACTAACAATTCATCCCCAATACGATGTCCGAGTGTATCATTGATTGATTTAAAATGATCTAAATCTATAAAAAGTATAGCTAAGTTGTTGGAGGATTGAAGTAAGCGATTTATTTCTTGCGTTAAAGATGCTCGGTTAGGCAATTGAGTGAGTGTATCAAAATACGCTAATTGATTTATATGTTGTTCATGTTGCATTTGAAGCGAGATATCGCGTGTAACACCTCTATAACCGATTAGTTGGTTGTTCATATCAAATATGGGTAACGTATTTGTACTTAAATAGACGACTTCACCCGATTTTTTCTGCTTTTTATATACAATATTTCGGAAAGTGGTCAGATTTTTAGACTGCTTAGTATATACCTCTTCACCTGTGTAGACTGGCCTTGCATTGCTTTCAAACTGTTTGATAAATGTTTCTCTTACATGATTTTTGTCATTATTCGTCATATAGTCGAATTTCAATGTTCCAAGTAACTCATTAGGAGAGTAACCTAAAATAGAACTCGCTCGTTCTGAGACATATGTATAATGTCCATCTAAATCTGTTTCCCAAACATACTCGTCAAAGGCGGTTACGACATCGCGAAAACGTTTTTCACTCTCAATGAGTGCAAGCCGACTATTTGACACTGCTTCGTACACTTCAATTAATTCTGGTGAGAAAGCAGATAAGTCAATATTTTCTTGCTCACTTATAATTTGATCCTTAAATAACTTTAAATTGTTAAAGTATTGATTCGTAATGATGCGAGAGCCAATTAATCCAATAGCAATCATACTAAACAATAGTAATGACATTTTAACTAAAGCATCTTTGAACAACGTAAATAGATCCTCTACTAATACATTGGTCCATATATGACCAATAATTTCACCATCCCGAATGATGGGGTGAATATTAGCAACTACATAGCTCTTGCGTGTTGGCGAATAGTTATAAAGCTTTAACGGTAGACCTGTTGTATACACTTCGCTAGCCTCAGATGTTTTGCTCATATCCGTTAAACCAACTTCATCAAAATTGGGTCCAAATGCCACAACTGAGTTTAACTCTTTCGAATAATAACCTGCGCCAAAATTTGCGTAGGAATCGGTGATATTATTGATATAAGGCTGCAGTTTTTCGTTTAAACTAGCGACTTTTTCTGCATCTGTCATGTTAGGGTGTTCCAGTAAATCATTATAAGTACCTGTCAGACTATTATCTAATAATGTACTAATCGAAGTCACTTCGTTGTATTTGTCATCTAATAATTTATTCCAATTTAAGTAAAGGTCTATACTAAATGTAGCAATAACAGTAAACATGACAAGAGCAGTTGTTAGTATAGAAATTCTTCGCTTAATAGACATTGTTTTATTCACTTCTCTTCTCTCGAAATAGGATAAATAGACTGTTTTCTAATATATGTATATGTTAGTATAATGTCCCTATAATAAAATACATAAAAAAACATAAATAGTACAAAGAAATAGTTAAACAAATGAGATACTGTAATAAATTAAGTGGAATTATGAATATTTAATAGGGAAATCAATAATGGTTCAATATCAAAATATGTTCTTGATTAAAAAATGTAGGATTCTAAAAGCACATGGAGTGAAGGGCGGCGACTCCAGCGGGAAAAGCGAGATAGTCGAGACCCCGCAGGAGCGAAGAATGAGCGACGAGGAGGCTCGACCTCGCCCGCGGAAAGCGTCCGCCCGTAACGGAATGTGCGGTCAAGTACACGTTTTGGTGAAGAGCCTTAATAATTGAGTAGAAATTATTTTGTTTAAAGTATGTAAAGTGGCTTTATTTCGGAAGTCGAATTATAATATTGGAAAGGAGAGTGTATTATGTCAGTGAAACAATCATTTATGAACTATGTGAAAAAAATGCAAAATTATAGTGAGGCGTTATCGGTTATTTATTGGGATATGCGTACTGGGGCACCTAAAAAAGGGTTGCCACAACGTGCTGAAGTAGTCGGCACATTATCAGCTGAATTATTCGCGCTTCAAAGTTCTGACGAATTAGGTCAGCTGCTGGAGGAAATTGCGAAGGAAGAGCTAGATTTTGTGACAAAGCGTCTATATGAAGAAGTGAAAAAATCATACGATGAATCAAAAAAAATTCCCGCAGATGAATACAAAGAATATGTTATCCTACAATCAAAAGCTGAAGTAGTATGGGAAGAGGCGAAAGAAAAATCGGATTTCTCTTTATTCTTACCGTACTTAAAACAAATTGTTGAATACCAAAAGAAATTTGTACACTATTGGGGGATTAAAAATGGCTCAGTGTATAACACTTTGCTAGATAAATATGAACCAGAAATGACAACGGACATTTTAGATCGTGTCTTTGGAGAACTTCGTGACACCATCGTACCACTTGTGAAAGCAATTAAGGAATCGCCAAATAAACCAGATACATCGATGCTGTTTAAGCATTTTCCAAAAGAAGGACAACGCGCGGCTTCACTGGAGCTTTTAACGCAACTTGGCTACGATTTTGAAGCAGGTAGACTCGATGAAACCGTACATCCGTTTATGATTGGACTAAATAGTGGAGATATTCGTGTCACAACAAAATACGATGAAAATAATTTTCGTTCAGCTATATTTGGCACAATTCATGAATGTGGTCATGCCATCTATGAACAAAATATTAATCCTGAGCTTAATGGACTACCATTATCAACCGGTACGTCAATGGGCATTCATGAATCACAGTCATTGTTTTATGAAAACTTCATTGGTCGTAACGAACAATTTTGGAAGCATAACTTCAAGCTATTACAAAAACATTCACCAGAGCAGTTTGGCGATGTAGCGGTAGAGAATTTCTTAAAAGCGATTAACTTTGTAGAGCCTTCATTTATTCGAATCGAAGCAGATGAGTTAACATATCCGCTACATATTATGATTCGTTATGAAATTGAACGTGAATTGTTTGATGGAAACTTGCAAGTGGAGGACTTACCACAAGTATGGGATGATAAGTACGAACAATATTTAGGCATTCGTCCGAAAAACGATGCGGAAGGTGTACTGCAAGATATGCACTGGAGTGGTGGGAGCTTTGGTTACTTCCCGTCATATGCATTAGGCTATATGTATGCAGCACAGTGGAAGGCCGCGATGGATCAAGCTATTCCAAACTTTGATGAGTTATGTGGCAAAGGGGACCTTCAGCCAATCCGTGAATGGTTAACAGAAAAAGTACATCAATACGGAGCATTGAAAAAGCCGTTTGAATTATTACAAGAGGCAACAGGGGAAGGTCTTAACGCTTCCTATTTAGCGAACTATTTAAAAGAAAAGTATACGGCATTATATAAATTATAAAAAATCTCCCCCAACTTCAACTCAACTGAAGAAGGGGGAGGTTTTAGTTAAAGATAAGAAAGTATAAACTTTTTCTAGTTTAAAGAGTGTCTAGGGCAAGCGCCCAGCCCCTCGTGACGTTTCGAAAGTCTCTTCGTGTGTAAGCACACTGTAAGCCCTATCTCCAACGCATGTTGGGGCTAGAGTGTGGGCTGCTTGTGCTTTTCTTATTACCAGAACTGGAACCCTTTTGAGCCTGCTGGTGAGTTCGTAATAATTTCATAGATCGGGATTGTGTAAGCAAACAAGATAAGCGCCACTAAAATGATACCCCATACTTTAAAGTTTTCTAGAATGGCAGGTGTTTTTTCAGCACCAGCAGCAACTTCAGCAACAGGGAACTCTTCTTGCCCTTTTGGTGCAAACCAAGTTAAGTTTATAACGATATACATAATAAGAATAATCGTGATAAATAAAATGGTACCACCAATTGCTTGAGCAATTTGATACGGAACCCAATCATAAGCCATTTCAGCACCGCCGTACGTTGAAAACTCAGAGCGGCGAGGGGCTCCTAGTAAGCCGGCAATATGCATAGTAAAAGACATAATGAGCATGCCTGTACCCCAAAGAATACCTGAAATGTTACCTAAGTAGTTTAATTTTGGTGTGAGCGTTCGTCCCGTTAAATGAGGGATTAACCAAAATGCTACACCAAAGAAGGTTAACACGACTGTCGTTGCCACTGTTAAATGGAAGTGACCTGTTACCCAAATCGTATTGTGAACTAATTGGTTCATTTGGTGAGAAGCGTTGACGATACCGCCTGCACCACCAGGAATAAATGCTACCATCCCAATGAATGGTAATAAGAAGCGAGAATCGCCCCAAGGTAATGCTTTAAACCAACCAAGAATGCCACGTCCACCGAGTTCGCGACCACGCAGTTCAAATGTGGCGAACATGGAGAAGGCTGTTAGTAAAGAAGGAAT
This sequence comes from Lysinibacillus sp. KU-BSD001, assembly GCF_042920265.1. Lineage (NCBI taxonomy): Bacteria > Bacillati > Bacillota > Bacilli > Caryophanales > Bacillaceae > Lysinibacillus > Lysinibacillus sp. KU-BSD001. The sequence goes on from NZ_JBDQZI010000007.1 coordinate 166,007, forward strand.
CACAACAAAGAATGTTAAGACAACTTGAATGAATTTCCAGAATCCATCAATACCAGGTTCTGTTAACTGGTGGTGAATACCTACTGGGAACGAGAATAGTAAGAATAACATGAATGATAAACGAGCAAGCGAATCAGAGAAAATTTTTGCACCAATCACTTTTGGAACTACAACATACCAAGCCATATAAGCAGGTAATAACCAGAAGTATACTAATGCATGCCCGAAATACCAGAATAATGTACGAGATAAAAGTATATCGATTCGTTCAACTAAACCGAGTGACCATGGTAATAATTGGAATAGCACTTCAACAGCTACGCCTAAAGACGCTGTAATCCACAGAATCGAATTAACTATCGCCAGAAATGTTAGTAAAGGCGATATCTCACCAGGGTGCGCTTTTTTCCACTCGCGGTATTTCATTATTTGCATAATACATAGTAGCCAAGAGCCAACTACAACAAGCGTTAAACCAAGATAAAAAATCCAGTGTGCTTGTAGCGGAGCATAAAAAGTATAAAGTACAGTTGCTTTATTTAATAAAACCATTGTTGCAGCAGCAGCGGTACCGATGACCATTAACCAAAAACCAATCCAACCGATTTTGCGTTGTGTGTTTGTAAAGGCACCAGCAGTACGACTAACAGCGGCTAGTTGAAACCCTAGAATGAAAAAAGTTGTTAAAATAAGCGCGAGTAAAATCCCGTGAACGGTTAACACTTGATAATAGCCAATTTTAATGCCTGTTGGTAATGTGAATTCACCAGAGCGAACTAAAACTTGTAGTAAACCTGCAAGGCCACCTAATAATAAAGCGATAAATGCGACATACATATGTGCCATGGCTAATTTTGCGTCTTTGCCTTCTACACGAATAAATTGAGCGACGTTTTTTTGCTTTGGTAATGTAGGCTTAGAATCTTTTTCAATTACCGTTCTTTCCTCTACAAGTACATTATTGACTGTCTTCTGCATTTTCGTCCACCACCTTCAGTGTACCGTACATGAATGTATGTCCAGTACCACAGTATTCGTTACATACGATTACATATTCACCAGCTTGGTTCATCTCTGCCACGTATTCGGAAATATAACCAGGCTCAAGCATCATGTTAATATTAGTTTGGGCGATTTGATACCCATGAATGACATCTTTTGTTGTTGCGTAAAACTTAACAACCGATCCAAGAGGGACTTCGATATCACTAGGGTTATAGTTGAATGCTGAAGCGACAAGTACAACTTCATAATCCCAATCTTTTCCCTCTACTTTGTGTACACCTGGGTTGTTAAACGGTGCAATATTGTCTACATTTTCATAATCGATTGTCTGTCTTCCTTCATTTGGATGCGTCCCGTTATGGAAAGCACCAATCCCTAAGATAATAAGAAATGCTACAAGCGCACCGCCACCAAACATAAGCCACCATTTTTCGTACTTATGTATGTGCATCATAATCCCCTCCTTAAAGCGTCAATTTGATTTTAAAAACGATCCATGAATATGCCAAAACAAGCGCCCCAAACAATGATGATGATTAAACCTACTCCGAACGTCATGAGGAGCGTACCTTTTAAATCTGCCTCAGCCTTTTTCTTATGTGCCATATAGATCCCTCCTTATTAAGCTTTATTAGAGTAGTACGTGTTTTCATCATATAAAAAAAGCTTTTTACACGATGTGAGAAAATTCACAGGGAGAGGGGGATTTTGTGAAGAAAGTGTGAAAAAATTGAAGGATTTAAGAAATGAAGAGAGTCGTTTGAAAATAAATTTGAAACAAAAAAACACGCAAGCGGTTGCTTACGTGTTTAATCTTCTTCGTCAATTGTCAGTAAAATAGTAATGTCGCCGATATCACTAATAGTAGCAGGTAATTGAAAAGCATGGTGGAAACCGTATAGCTTCGTATTACCAACCATTACAGTAGGCGGTGTAATATCTAACTCAAGTTCATGTTGACCAGCGTGTGTACAAAGATTTCCTGCAATCATATTACCAAATTCCCCTGTAAATGATTCGAGCATTTCACCTTCAAGTGGCATACCAAACATACTTGAGCCAATACTGCCAAATGTAGAAGGCGAGCCATCAATAATAATACGACCCTTTAAATCTCCTACAATCCCAATTAATACACCCATTTCCTCCTGAATATAAGGTTCTACTACAAGAGATGGGGAGGCAACATTTATATTCATAGGTAAAATAGTTTGTAGTGCGTGAATCGTTCCATTTAAAATTGTTTGAATGTGCTTCGATGTACTCATAACCTTATCCCCCTTTTCTTGCTTTTTCCCCATGGTATCATAAGGAATTTATGTATGTACAGACTAAATATAGCAAGGTAATAAATAGAATATTTTATTTATTGCATTTCTATCATGCAATTTCAAGAAAATAGACAGATTTTAAAACAATAAATTAACAGAAAAATAGAAAAAAGTAGTGAATCGTGTAATTTTATAGCCGATTTTCAAGCTCATTCGTGTTACTATATGTTTATGACAAAAATAAGAACAAAGGGGCATTAGAAAGAATGAATGCTTTAGAGCAACAAATTGAAGAGTTATTACAACAATCTTCTATCCAATACACAATCTATGAACAAAACCACGACACAGAACGAATGGAGAAGCTGCATTTATTTGCCCGTAAGCTATTGCAAAAAGAATATGTAATCGGCTTTGCCGGTCACTTCTCAGCAGGGAAGTCGAGCATGATTAACGCCCTTTCCGGAGAAAACATTTTAGCGACAAGTCCAATCCCTACAAGTGCGAACATTGTAAAGGTGCATAAATCTGATGAAGATTTCGCGATTCTGTATTTGCACAATGAAAAGCCTGTTAAATTTGAAGCAGGATATGATATTAAACAAGTAAAAGAATTAAGTAAAAATGGTGAGCTTGTATCTCAAATTGAAATTGGTCATTCTACATCTACTTTACCAGCGGGGGTAACAGTTATGGATACACCTGGGGTAGATTCAACAGATGACGCACATGCAATGAGTACGGAATCAGCACTACATATTGCGGATGTTGTGTTTTATACAATGGACTATAACCATGTTCAATCTGAATTGAACTTCCAATTTACAAAGCAATTAATGAAATACAATGCAAATGTCTATTTAATCGTGAATCAAATCGATAAACACCGCGATGCAGAATTATCTTTTGAAGACTTTAAACAGTCTGTTCATAGTTCATTTGCGGCATGGGGCGTTTATCCAAAAGATATTTTCTTTACTTCATTAAAGGCAACAGATCATCCACATAATGATTTTCCAAAAGTAAAGAAAATTGTCATGGATTCTATGGAAGATTGGCAGGAGCAGCTTGTACTAACAGCGAAAAATACATTAGTGAAGTTGCACCATGAGCATGAGGCGTTTTTAGCGACTGAAAAAGAGGAGCGCTTTGAAACATATGAAGAAGTACTATCTGAAGATGATTGGCAACACCGCGAGGATTTATTAGAACAATACAATAGATTAACGACACAAACAGAATTATTCTCATATGAACAATGGACGGAGCGTTTTGAAGAGAAACGGAAAGATATTTTAGATAATGCAACGATTATTCCAGCTGATTTGCGTGAAAAGTTGCGCGCATATTTAGAATCACGCGCCGAGGGGTTCAAAGTCGGTGGTTTATTTACAGCGAAAAAGAAAACGGCCGAAGAAAAAGAACGTCGTGCACAAGAGGTTAAAGATCAATACCAAACCGTTTTACAATCACAAATCGTCGGTTTAATGAAGTCTTTAATGAAGCAAGCATTAAAAGATGTAGGTGCTTTAACAGATGCGCGTGCAGCAGAGGTTGATGCGCGTGAGTTTACGGTGCCGTTTTCAGTAATTGAAGATCAAGTACAAGGAAACGTCATGGTAACAGGGGATGCCGTCTTAAACTTTGCAAACCGTGTAGCAGAAGCAACAAAACGTTTCTTCATTCGTGACACAGATGCGTGGTTAAAAGAAATGCAACCTGTTTTACAGCAAGTGGCACAAGAAGCAGCAGCACCGGTTCAGCTAAAAATGAATGCAATGAAAGATAAAATTCATGCGATTAAACAAATTCAAGCAATTGATGAACAGAAAGTATTCAGCGATCAGCAAATGAAGCAAAGTTCAAAAGAGACGCGAGCAGCTGCGAAAAATCAATTTGTGAAGTGGCAACAAGATTACGAAAAGGCATTAGCTGATATTCGCCCATTCGATGAATCGATGCTTATACCAAAAGAGCAGCAGCAAGAAGTATTTGAAGAAATGGCGCTAACGCAAGCAAGTTCATCTCATAATACGGAGGCAGTTGTTGCAAGTGCACTGAAAACTGCTCAAGCAGTAGGGAATGTTCAAGGCTTTAAAGAAGTAGCAAACTTCTTAACGAAAAAGGTGGAGCGTTTACAGAAAAAAGACTTCACCATTGCCTTATTCGGTGCATTTAGTGCAGGGAAATCAAGCTTTTCTAACGCATTAATGGGCTCAAAGGTACTGCCTGTATCGCCAAACCCAACGACGGCAGCCATCAATAAAATCCGTCCAGTCACACCAGAGCATCCACACGAAACAGCAGATGTTCAATTAAAAACAGCCGCTCAGCTTTTAGAAGATATTCAAGGCTCCTATGAAGCAATTGGTTTACGTGTTTCTTCATTAGATGAGGCATTCAATCGTGCTGCAGAAGGACTGGCTGTGGAGTTAACAGATGAGCGTTTAAATGTGCATAAATCATTTATTCGCGCTTATTCAGAAGGCTACAATGAATTTAAAGAAAAGCTTGGCACAGTCATTCGTGTTAATCGTGAAGACTTTGAGAAATTTGTTGCGCAAGAAAACAAATCATGTTTTGTTGACAATATCGATTTCTATTTTGATTCACCGTTAACTCGTATGGGTGTCACATTAGTAGACACACCAGGAGCGGACTCCATTAATGCACGCCATACAGGGGTAGCGTTCGACTATATTCGAAATGCAGATGCGATTTTATTTATTACGTATTACAATCACGCATTTGCTAAAGCAGACCGCGAATTTTTAATTCAGTTAGGGCGCGTAAAAGATGCGTTTGAGCTGGATAAAATGTTCTTCGTCGTAAATGCGATTGACTTAGCTTCAACAGCAGAAGAAGCCGAAGAGGTAAAAGGGTATGTTCGTTCAGAATTACAACGTTTTGGTATCCGTTTCCCTCGTCTATACGGCGTATCAAGTTTAATGGCGTTGAAGGAAAAGCAAGAGCAAGCTCACTTCGATTCAGGTATGGCACCATTCGAAGATGCATTCCATCATTTCCTAAATGATGAGTTAATGAGTATTGCCGTACAAGCTTTACACGAGGAAGTAGAGAAGACACATGCACGTCTTCATGATTTAATCCAGCAAACAGAAGAAAACTTAAAGCGTAAAGATGAGCGTCTAGCGGAACTGACGCAACTTGAGCAACATGTGCGTAACACATATAGCTCAACGAATACCGCGATGCTTGAGTCGGATACAAAACAAGAGCTTGATGAGTTATTGTACTACGTCATGCAACGTGTGTACTATCGTTATCCAGATTTCTTCCGTGAAAGCTATAACCCGTCAACGTTTGCGCAAATGCCAACACAACAAGCATTAGATACGGCGTTAAAAGAAGTATTACAAGCGTTAAGTTTTGATTTTTCACAGGAAATGCGTGTTACAAACTTCCGTCTAGCACAGTTTGTACAAAAGAAAATGAAAGAACGCTTCAAAGAAGATGCACAAAACTTAAAAGAGTTTAACCATAGCTTCTCATTTTTAGCTTATGAGTCAGAAGAGCCTAGCATTTTAGACTTCGTAGGGCCATTTAGTCATCGTGAGAAGTACGCGAGCGTAAAATCGTATTATAAAAATCAAAAAGCGTTCTTTGAGAAAAATGAGAAAGAACAGCTAAAAGAAGCACTGGAAAACTTAACAAAACCAGATGCACAACAATATGTTGAAGATGAAAAGAACCGCCTGCAAGATTGGGCAATGCGTTTTATTGCACAGGAAGCAGAAGGGTTACGTCTACACCTGTTTGGACAAGCACTGGAGCAAATCGAAACAGAGCGCATGCTACTGCAAGAAGAAAGTCGTCTTGCAACGTGGAAAGAAATTTATGCACAACTTCAAAAATAAGGGGTGGCTCAAATGACAAATGTATTTGTAACGGTAGATCAAGTAGAAACACCTGCCCGCTTTATTGATGTACGCTTTAATTTAATGGACAACAATGAAGGGCGTACACAATACGAAAAAGAGCATGTGGCAGGAGCCGTTTATTTTGATTTGGAAAAAGACTTATCGGACATGTCAAAACAAGCTGGTCGTCATCCAATGCCAGAAAAAGAGCAACTTATTGAATTATTTGAGCATGTTGGCTTACATTTAGCAGATCGTATTTATATTTATGACCAAGGGGGAGCACCTTTTGCTCCTCGTGCTTGGTGGATGTTGAAATATGCTGGATTTGAAAATGTCTCTATTGTAAATGGCGGGTTTGAAGCATTAAAAAATGCAGGGTATGCTACGACATCAAATAAAGAATCATTTGATCGTTCAAGTATTACACCCAATTGGCAACAGGACATCTATGCTGATCGTGAATATGTAAAGGCGATTACGGAAGGTGCAAAAGAAGCAATATTACTAGATGCACGCGCGGCCATTCGTTACCGTGGGGAGCACGAGCCACTGGACCCAGTAGCTGGTCATATCCCAACAGCGAAGAATTTTGACTGGGAGCAAGTAAAAGACGGTACTCACCTTGTTGTAACAGATGAGCTAAAGCAGGCTGTACCAACGGATCAAGAAGTAGTCGTTTACTGTGGCTCAGGTGTTACTGCTTCCCCGTTATATACAGTATTAAAAGAAGCAGGCTATGATCATGTAAAATTATATGTCGGTAGTTATAGCGATTGGATTACAAAGTATCCTATAGCAACAGGTGAAGAATAGTAGATAGGCGAAATCATTCGTGATTTCGCCTATTTATATAAGGAAGAGAAATGAAAGTACGTGATAGGAGTATGATTATTGGGAAACTACCAATTGTATCCAAATAACACTGTCGACATTGAACGGTCAAAAAGCTACGGTATCGGAGCAAAACGTCGCTGTATCCGATTCAAACCGTCTGGCATGAGCGAAACACTGCCGTATCCCAGCAAAAGTTATGCTGGAACATTAAAATGCATATATGGAGGTCTGTTATGAAAAAAGAGAAAGTATTACATATTGACGCATTTAGTACAAAGCCGAATAAGGGAAATCCAGCAGGAGTTGTGTTAAATGGGCAGGATTACACAGAATTAGAAATGCAATTGATGGCAAAAAAAGTAGGATTTAGCGAAACAGCCTTTGTGCTACCATCGGAAGTAGCAGATTATCGTATCCGTTTCTTTACGCCAGGTTTTGAGGCAAATTTGTGTGGACATGCAACAATCGGAACAGTTTTTGCGATGAAAGAAGCAGGGATGATGGAACAAAATCGTTTTTCAATTGAGACGAAGGCAGGTATATTACCAATTGAAGTAAGAGAGGAAGAGGGGCAAATACTCATTACGATGCAACAAGCCGCACCCGAATTTATCCCATTTGAAGGTTCTATAGCAGAATTAGCAGCTTCTATTGGACTAGGTGTGGATGAACTGGATGAACGCTATCCTGTCATGTATGGTAGCACGGGTAACTGGACATTGATTGTCCCGATTAAGAAACTAGAAAGCTTTTCAAAAATGCAACCACAGCAAGAGAAGTTTCCAGCGCTAACCCCTGCAAAGCCAAATGTATCCATCCATCCGTTATGCTTAGACGTATATGATGCTGAAAGTACGATGCATGGTCGTCATTTTTCTTCCCCATCTGCTGGCATACTGGAAGACCCAGTAACAGGAACGGCTTCAGGTGTCATGGGTGCATATTATAAACAATTTATAAAGCCAGATTTCATGCTTCCTGCCACATTCATTGTAGAACAAGGTCATGAAATGAATAAAGAAGGAAAAGTATATGTGCATGTAAATGAAGGCATATCTATTTCTATCTCAGGAACCGCTGTATTTTCAGGAGAAATATTAGTAACGATTTGAATATTTTAATGGTTTAAGTTTTACTTAAAAATAAGTGTAGACAAATTTTAACTTTGTCTACACTCTTTTTTAATCTATAATATGAAAGTAATCTTTTACAATGTCAATGTAATGTTGCATGGCAAGTGGTAAATGGCGGTGACGCAAGTATGTTAAATAGACGGAACGATGTAGTAGTGGGTGATGAATATTTCGTTGGACGATCGAATTAGCAGTCGGTCCTTGTAAATAACTTTCAGGTAAAATCGTAATCCCTAAATTTCCCCGCACAAGTGAGACGGCTGTTTCGAAATGCTCCACCTCGTAATAGATATTGGGATTAATATTTTCTGCATGAAAGGCGGTTAAAATATCTTTTCTAGATTGAAATCCTTCAGCACAAATAATAAAGGGCTCATTTTTTAAATCAGCTAGTGTTAAATGCTCCTTTTCGGCGAGCGGATGTTCTTTTGGAAATACGATGACGAGTGGTTCGTCGTATAATTTAATCGCTGCTACGGCATCATCTTCCACTTGTTGATTTGTAATATTCACATGTGTATGCTGTGTTTTTAAAGATTTTTTCACTTCTGCTGCACTTAATACATCAGCAAGTTTAAAATGCATTTGAGGGTAAATGTTTTTGAGTTGATGAATAGTTGAAGGAACCCAATATTTCACGGATTCAATGACACCAAGGGCTATTTCACCTTGTCCGAATTTACCAGTTTCATCCAATTCCTGACGTAAAATTTTTACGTTCAATAAAATCTCTTTTGCTCGTGCGTATAATAATTCTCCTACATCTGTAAGCTGTAATTTTCTAGTGTGACGTTCTAGAAGGGGGTGCCCTACCTCGGCTTCCAATTTTTTTATTGCAATAGAAAGAGATGGTTGCGAAATATGCAATTGTTCCGATGCTTTTGAATAGCTCATTGAATCAACAAGCTGTATAAAATACTCTAGTTGTCTAATATCCATGCTGTTTAACCTCATTTATAAATTTAAACTATAATTTTATGTATATTATATATTAGATTTATGATAAATGTAACAATATACTTAGATAGTACAGAGAGGAGTTCATGTTATGGGAAAGACAAATTGGCAGGGGCGAGTAGATAATCCAGTGACACCGCTTACATTAAGATATCATCAAATAGTAAAAGTGATTGAGCATACCGCTTTATCTCAAGGTGAAAAGAGCGTAGCCTTTGTTGGTTTTGAATGTGAAGCAGGTGTAGCACGTAACCAAGGAAGAATTGGTGCAAAAGATGCACCACAAGCTTTACGCCAAGCATTATCAAGTATATCTTGGCATGGTTCGGAAAAAAGTATGCTATATGATACAGGAAACATCACTTGTCATAATGATGAGTTAGAAGAGGCGCAACAGGCACTTGGTAAAAGAGTAAAGGATATTTTAGAGAAAAAAATCCCGGTCATTGTATTAGGTGGCGGTCATGAAACAACTTATGGTCATTACTTAGGTGTTCGCCAAGCATATCCACAAGCTAAAATAGGCATTATTAATATTGATGCACATTTTGATATGCGACCATACGAAAAACAAACTTCATCTGGTACAATGTTCCGCCAAATTTTAGATGAGGATTCAAATGCTTCTTATTTTGTTGTGGGAATTCAGCGTTATGGAAATACACGTGACTTGTTTGAACAAGCAAACAAATACGGGGTAAACTATATTTTAGAGGATGAGATGCTTGGGCATTTAGAACAAGTACAAGCAAGACTAGCTGAGTTTATCGAAGCACATGAAGTCGTATATGTCACGCTATGTACAGATGTATTAAATGCGGCTGAGGCGCCTGGTGTAAGTGCTCCTTCACCATTTGGTCTATCTGCCATTCAAGTTCGTCACCTTCTTCGATTTATCACAGCATTTGAGAAAGTGGTTTCGTTTGATATATGCGAAGTCAATCCAGCATTAGATTTAGATTTACGCACAGTCAAATTAGGGGCTCATCTTATTAATGAAGTGGTTTTGCAATTTACAGATTTATGACACAAATTCGGGGATGATCAGTAATTCGATAAACTATTTATTGAATAGAACGGAAATCAACCCCAACTTACAAAAGGAGATTAAGAAATGACATTCGATCAGACAGCGACAATTTTCCTAGCCGTATTTGTATTAACAATCGGCACAATTTTAATTAAACGTAGTCCTATTTTACAAAAATTCTGTATTCCGGCACCTGTAGTAGGTGGATTACTCTTTGCAATAATCGTCACGTTTTTAAAATATTTTAACATTGTTGAAATTACAGTAGATACATCACTACAAAGTTTATTTATGATTACGTTCTTTACGACAGTAGGTCTAGGGGCAAGTTTTAGTCTTATTAAATTAGGTGGGAAATTATTAATTATTTATTGGATTGCAGCTGGTTCAATTGCAGTTATTCAAAATGTAGTTGGGGTTTCTCTTGCAAAAGTATTAGGCATTGAGCCGTTAATCGGTATGATGGCCGGTGCTGTATCGATGTCTGGTGGACATGGTGGTGCAGCTGCTTATGGTCAAACAGTGGAAGCATTAGGCGTTAGTTCCGCATTATCAGTTGGTGCAGCGGCAGCTACTTTAGGTTTAGTTGCGGGTGGTTTAGTCGGTGGTCCTGTCGTTAAATATTTAATGACGAAATATAATTTAAAGCCATCTGAAACAGAATTGCAAAATGCTAAGGAAGTTGAAGAAGTAAAAGAGGAAATTACAACAGATAACTTCTTTACACAAGTATTACTCATTACATTTGCAATGGCAGTCGGTTCTTATATCGGTACTTGGTTCTCAGAAGCAACGGGTTATGCATTACCAGGTTATGTAGGGGCAATGTTTGCAGCGGTTATTGTCCGCAATGTTGTAGACCGTGTAGCGCCAAATGCCATTAATATGCGTATTGTAGACTTAATTGGTGACATTACATTAGGAATTTTCTTATCAATGGCACTAATGAGTATTAAACTATGGGAAATTGCAGAATTAGCATTACCATTATTAATCATTGTAGCGATTCAAGTTCTTATTGTAATTCTGTTCTCAATTTTCATTCTATTCCGCGTTTTAGGAAAAAACTTCGATGCAGCGGTGATGGTTTCGGGTTTCTGTGGTCATACACTCGGTGCTACGCCGAATGCGATGGCGAACATGGCAGCAGCAACAAGTCGCTTTGGCCCATCACGTACAGCATTTTTAGTTGTACCGATTGTCGGCGCGTTTTTAATTGATGTAATATCCATGCCGGTCATTATCTTTACAATTAATATGTTTGCGTAAAGTGACAATATAGCACAACTGAGGGCGTATTTTAGCCCAATGCTCATAAGAAGCAAAACACCAGAATGTTCATCAAACAGCATTCTGGTGTTTTTTCATTTTTCAAAAGGCCCCCGCTTTTAGCCATGTATTAATTAGGGAACAAAATTATTTACATATTATTACACTAAAATTAAAATAAATATAAAAAATTGTAACCTTTTACAAAGTTATTCGACCAATTTATTGAATCCACTTTTAAAGGAGAGACAATCATGAAAAAATCAGTACCATTTGCTTTATCCGCACTATTAGTAGGGGGAGCATTTGCACCAGCTGGGTTTGCTAATGAGTTAGATGTTGTACCAGTAAATGCAAGTGAAAATGACGACAAAGAGGAGCAAGTCCAAGAAAGCTTCATCAAATTGACAGGAACATTCCCAGCGTTTGAAAAACGTGATAATGGGACGTACTATGCATTAATCGAACAACAAGATGACATGTTTAGCATCGTTGTAGGGGAAGATACAGTCGTCGTGGATAACACAGGCAAACCTGTAGAATTACAAGAAGGAATGGAATTTACAGCGTATGTCAATGCCAATAAACCGATGATTTTAATTTATCCACCACAATATTCACCAGAGTTAATTGTTGTACAAACAGAAGAAATGGGCTTTGTAAAAGTGGCACAGTTCGATGAAAGCTTTGCAAATGAAGAGCTGAAATTAAATATTTCAGAAGATACGGTAATTGAAAATCTATCAGGGACAGCTTTACAAGCAGAAGATATTGTAGGGAAAGATGTTGCTGTATTTTACACATTCACGACATTTAGCATTCCTGCACAAACAACACCATCAAAAATCATTGTTTTAAGCTACGATGAGGAAGAAGAAGTTTCCGAGGAAATGGCAGCGATTCAGCAAATTATTGAGGGCGACTCCTATGTGGTGAATGGTGTGAAGATGGTACCACTTCGCCTAATTGCTGAAAAGTTAGGGTGGACTGTAAAAGCAACAGGTAAAGGGGCGATTCTATCTAAGCAAAATGCTTCATTTACGATTACACGCGGTGAAAAAGCGTACGGACATAACCGCGCATTGCATTATTTTGAAGAAGCACCTGCTTTACTAGAACCAACAAAAACATATGTACCTGTAGATTTTGTTGAGTTATTATTACCATAAATTTTAAATCATATATGTTAGACAAAATGGGCATTTGTTAATAGTCGGCGAGGTGTGTTGTACAATACAACACACCTCGCTTTATTCTTTTGTTAACTGTCCGTTTTTGAGTTCAAATAGCGCAAAATCGTCTGCTACGAATGTATGGGGGAATACTGTCCGCGCTTCATTCACTAATTTTTCTACATCTTGCTTTAAAAAGCGAGCGCTAATATGTGTCATAATTAAGTTCTTCGCCTGTGCCTTTTTAGCAACTGTTGCTGCTTCTACATTTGTTGCATGTCCATAACTAGCAGCTAAATTTGTTGTAGAAGCATCAAATGTCGCTTCATGTACAACGAGATCTGCCTCTTTTGCAAGGGTAATAGAGGCATCGCAATATTTTGTATCCCCTAAAATGGTAACAGTGAATCCTGGTTTAGGTGCACTCAATACATCGCTTGCTTTCACGATAGTGCCATCTTCGAGCGTTACGTTGTGACCTAATTTTAACTCTTTATAAAGCGGTCCCCGAGGTACGCCGAGTGCCTGCACTTTTTCGACGAGTAATTGTCCAGGTAAATCTTTTTGTTCGATACGGTAGCCGAAGCACTCGATCACATGCTGTAATTTTTTAGCGTGCACAACAAAATGGGCATCTTCATATATAATGCCTTCTTGTACGTCAATAAAATGAATCGGATAGGTCAAATGTGTGTTAGACATTTGAAGCGCTGTTTCAATAAATGTTTGAACATGAGCAGGACCGTAAATAGTTAATGGTGATTCACCACCTAAAAATGAACGAGAGCTTAACAAGCCTGGAAGACCAAAAATATGGTCGCCATGTACATGCGTAATAAAGATTTTATCGATACGGCGTGGTCTGATTGCTGTACGTAAAATTTGATGTTGTGTTCCTTCTCCGCAATCGAATAACCAAATACTTCCGATTTCATCTAATAGCTTAAGGGCGATGGATGTTACATTGCGTTCTTTGGAAGGCATACCTGCTCCTGTTCCTAAAAATTGTAGTTGCATAAAATTCCTCTTTTCGTTTATTGCTTCATTGCCGCATGAAAATAATCAATTGGCACAAATAATCCCACTTTGCCGTGTTCTTCTGTTTTTAATGTAGCAAAGACAATACCGACAACTTCTCCTGTTTCGGTAATAATAGGGCTACCGCTATTTCCTTTATAAACAGGAGCTTGCATCATCATCACAGGCTGCTCCCAGTCCGTTAACTGTATCCAATCGAGTACAGTTCCCTCGTTTGCAATGCCTGTAAAATATAATGGGTTCCCGATAAAATAGATATGTTCTTCTGCGTTATACGTATAAGTTTGTGCGACTTGTAAGTGTGGTAAATCCTCACCCGTTACTTTTATAAGTGCTGTATCAATGTCAGGGTAGGTTGCAATTACTTCCGCTTCATAGATGCCGTCATCAGGAAATACAACCGTCAACTGGAGTGCATCATTAATGACATGTTCATTCGTAATAATATAACCATCATTTGAAATCGCAAAACCAGTTCCTTTACTATCGCTAGTTGATATTTCTACAACGGCCTTTTTATATTGCTGAATATCTTCCTGATTCGATAATTTAGTAGATACTTGTAAAAATTCAATCGCAGGAATGGAGTATATATTCAGTACAATGGCAAATGTATTAAAAACAAGTATACATGCCATAATCCACACAAACATCCTTATCATAGGTGTTTGTCTTTTTTTTATAACACCATGTTTCCGCCGTTCTCGTTCTTCTGCTAATGCTTTTTGCTGTTCTTCTAATACGAGCTCCAAAAATTCTTCTTCAGTGAGCTCTTCGTGTTTATTCGAATCGTTTTCTGTCATATAAAAGAGCCTCCTATATCCATTTAAGTGTAATAGATGAAATACAGTGGAGCAATGGATAAGTAGGAATAGGATCATAAGATTCTATTTTAGCAGTTCTAGTATTAATTGGACGATTAAAATCGCTGTAATCATACGTAATAAGTACTTCGCTAGTTTGGCACTGACTTTTCTTGCTAATAGGATGCCGAGTTGCGCACCAATGATGGAACCAATCATTAAAGCGAGTGTTTGTGCCCATAATATTTGTCCATTTACAATATACATCAACGCTGCACCGAAACATGTCGCAAAGATGCCGACGCGCCCTAATACAACGGCCTTCATATACGCTAATTTTTCACTTGCATAAATGTATAAAAGGAGTGTGCCGCTTCCGGGACCGAATAGGCCATCGTAAACACCAACTCCAATAAGTAGGGAAGCTGTTCGTTTTTTAACACGTAGTTGCAATTGTTCTCCGAAATCTGTTTTTCCGAAAAATGAGAGAACAAAAGCAAACAGTAATAAGCATAGAGCGATCATTGTGAGTGTTTGTTCTGTAAATAATGACGCAAGTCCTCCACCTAATAATCCACCAATAAAGCAAAGTACGATAATAGGGAATACTTCTTCCTTAGTTATTTCTTTTCGTTTCAATACCGAATAAAAGTTTGACAAGGTAGAGACGGTATTTGCTACTTTATTTGCTCCAATCGCAGCGTGTACAGGCATGCCAAGTAATAACATCGTGGGTAATGTAATGAGTCCACCACCACCAGCAAGTGTACCAATTACATTTCCGAAAAACCCAATTACGAATAAAATGAATAACATAAAAATCCTTCTTTCAATGATGAATACTTTTATAACTGTACAGGAAAGCTAAGTGAAAAGAAATATTAAGCGAGTGTATGTGGCATGTAAAGATAGTGTTTAAAATGTGAATAAATTGTGTCATTGTGTAGCTTTTCACATAAATCTCATAGAGATACTTTGTGAAACAATTCATATATTGCATGAGAAAATGAAACGTGTACTACTTCACAAAAAACCCTATGCTATAAAACGGTTCATAAAATGTAAGTGCTTTCTTTAATTATATTAATATAATTAAATGTAACCTAAATATAGGAAAAATAATTTGTGAAATATTGAGCATTTGATGAGAAAATAAGGGTTTTTAACGATTAGGGATTTTCTTTCAAAAAAAAATAATATTATTGTTGACTTTGCTTTGGTAAAGCAATATGATACTAAAATATAAAGGGCTAGAATAGAAAGAAAATTGTGATTAATTAGGAGGAATTCAACAGTGGATTTAATGAAAAAGTCTTTAGAAATGCATGAACATTATGGTGGGAAAATGGAAATACGTGCAAAGGTACCTGTGCAAGATAAATATGATTTAAGCTTAGCGTATTCACCAGGGGTAGCAGCTCCATGTCTTGAAATTGAAAAAAATCCATCATTAGTATATGACTATACAATGAAAGGGAATTTAGTGGCGATTGTTACAGATGGTACAGCGGTTTTAGGATTAGGAGATATTGGGCCAGAAGCAGCATTGCCAGTAATGGAAGGGAAAGCATTATTATTAAAGCGTTTTGCTAATGTAGATGCTGTACCTGTATGTTTAGGCACGAAAGATGTAGATGAAATTGTCCGTGTTGTAAAGGCCATTTCACCAACTTATGGTGGTATTAACTTAGAAGATATTTCTGCTCCGCGTTGTTTTGAAATTGAAGACCGTTTACGTGCAGAATGTAATATTCCTGTATTCCATGATGACCAACATGGAACGGCAATCGTAGTAGGTGCAGGACTAATTAATGCAAATAAAATCATCGGTAAAGAAGTTGAAACGATGAAAGTTGTGATTAACGGTGCTGGTGCTGCAGGTATTGCGATTTTACGTATCTTACTGCAAATGGGCTATAAAAACGTTGTCATGTGCGATACGAAAGGCATTATTTACGAAGGTCGTCCTGAAGGGATGAACCCAATTAAAGACGGTATTGCTAATTTAACAAATCCTGAGGGGTTACGCGGTTCATTAGATGATGCATTAGTAGGGGCGGACGTATTTATCGGTGTATCCGTTGCCGATTTATTAACAGAAGCACATATTAAATCGATGGCGAAAGATCCGATTATATTTGCATTAGCAAATCCAAACCCAGAAATTACACCTGCAAATGCAAAGGCGTGGGGTGTCCGTATTATTGGTACTGGTCGTTCGGACTATCCAAATCAAATTAATAATATGTTAGCATTCCCAGGTATTTTCCGCGGGGCACTAGATGTACGTGCTACAGATATTAATGAAGCGATGAAATTAGCTGCTGTAGAAGCGATTGCATCTCTTGTGACAGAAGAAGAGTTAAATGAAGAATTTGTTATACCAAGCTCAATGGATGAGCGTGTGGCAGGGGTAGTAGCTAAAGCAGTTGGTTCTGCTGCGATTGATTCTGGTGTATCTGAATTATTCAATCAACCACTAAAAGATATCGTTGCTATGTAATCCATTACTACATGTTAATGTAGGATAAAAAAAGAGGGTGTTTGAAAAGGGGTAACTTTTCAAACATCCTCTTGTACATATAAACTAAAAGACTTTGTTTTGTTTTACAATTATTCAGCTAACATAATTTTTTCAAGCTCTAAAGGCTCGATATAAGTGTCGCCTTTATAAGCGCGCATATTGCCACCAGAAATTTCATCGATTAGTAAAATTTCATTTGTTTTTGCGTCGCGACCGAATTCTAATTTAATATCGTAAAGTGTTAAGCCCTTTTTCGCTAGCTCAGCCCCTACAAATTTTGCAATTTCAACTGTGCGCTCTTTTAAGATTGCATATTCTTCTAAAGAAAGAATACTTAACATACTTAAAGCATCTGCTGAGATAGGAGGGTCTTGACGGTCGTCATCTTTAATTGTTACTTCAACGAACGCATCTAAATCTTGTCCTTCTTTTACATATGCACCATAGCGACGTAAAAATGAACCGACAGCTTTAAAGCGGCAAATTACTTCTAAGCCGTTACCAAATACTGTAGCTGGCTTAACAGTCATTGTTGCCTCTTCAAAATTAGCATCTACGAAGTGAGTGGGTACACCTTGCTCATTTAATTGTGAATAAAAGAATTGAGTTAGTTTAAGACCAGCTAATCCAGCACCTTCAATTGTTAAACCGACAGTATTTGCACCTGGATCGAATACGCCATTTTCACCTGTTACATCATCTTTGAATTTTAATAGATAGTGACCATCTTCTAATTTAAATACATCTTTCGTTTTACCAGTATAGATTAATTCCACAAAAAACCCTCCAATTTCAATGTCATAATGATTATAACACGAATATTTAAATGTTGTGAATATAAAAATGTTCGTATTTTTAAAGAGAGACGTCTAACAATTATCCAACAAAAAGATGATGACCTCAGTCATCATCTTTTCCATATAATAAGGGTAAAAGTATTAGTATACGCCTTCAGCGACCATGCCGTCTGCAACTTTTACAAAACCAGCAATGTTTGAACCAACTACTAAGTTGCCAGCGTAGCCATACTTTTCAGCCGCTTCTTTCGATTCTGTGTAGATTGATTTCATAATATCTTGTAATTTTTCATCTACTTTGTTGAATGACCAAGCTGTACGACTAGAGTTTTGAGCCATTTCAAGTGCTGATACAGCTACACCACCAGCGTTCGCCGCTTTCCCAGGACCGAAGTAAATGTCATTTTCAAGATAAATATTGATTGCTTCTAAATCAGATGGCATATTTGCACCTTCAGCAACAAATTTTGTACCATTTGCTACTAAAATACGTGCAGATTCACTGTTGATTTCGTTTTGCGTTGCACATGGAAGGGCGATGTCACATGGAATTGTCCAAATACCTGTGCAACCTTCATGATATTCTGCGTTCGGACGGTAGTTTAAATACGTGTGAATACGATCGCCTTTTACTTCTTTAATTTCTTTCACTGCTGCAAGGTCAATACCTTCTGGATCATAGATGTAACCAGCTGAATCTGAACATGCAACTACTTTCGCGCCGTAGTGTTGTGCTTTTTCGATTGCGTAGATGGCAACGTTACCTGAGCCAGATACGACTACAGTTTTATTTAAGAATGATTCATCTTTTTCACGTAACATTTCCGCTGTAAAGTAGACTAAGCCGTAACCAGTTGCTTCTTTACGAGCTAACGAACCGCCGTAACCAGGTTTTTTACCAGTTAATACACCTGCTTCGTATGCACCGCGAAGGCGTTTATATTGTCCCCACATGAAACCAACTTCACGAGCGCCTACACCGATATCGCCTGCAGGAACGTCGACATCTGGACCGATATAACGGTATAATTCAGACATGAACGCTTGGCAGAAGCGCATAATTTCTGCATCTGATTTCCCTTTTGGATTGAAGTCAGAGCCGCCTTTACCACCACCGATTGGTTGGCCAGTTAAAGCGTTTTTAAAGATTTGCTCGAAAGCAAGGAATTTCATAATGGATTCGTTTACTGTTGGGTGGAAGCGAAGACCACCTTTATATGGTCCGATTACGTTGTTGAATTGCACACGGTAACCGCGGTTTACTTGTACTTGGTTGTTATCGTCTTGCCACGCCACACGGAATGAAATGATACGATCTGGCTCTACGATACGAGATAAAATATTGTGTTCGATATATTCAGGATGCTGTGCAAATACAGGTGTTAAAGAAAATAAAATTTCTTCAGCCGCTTGTAAGAATTCAGGTTGATGTGCATTTTTTTGTTTTAATTGTTCGAACACGCTGTTGATATATTCTTTTGCACGTGTATCGTTTGTCATTACTGATGTCGTCATTGTGTAACCCCCAAAAAAATTTGATAGCAGTATCGTATTATGATTTTTCTAACAATTCAATATTATTTTTAGTTCACATGCCATTGAGAGGTTCATGTCACATTGAAAAAAATGGAATTAAAATTATATTAGAATAATATAATTTTGGCATTTAAAAGAAGGAGAGATGGCTTATTATTCAGTTGTTAATTGATGCAGATGCCTGTCCAGTTGTTGATTTGGCGCTATTTATCTCATCTCAATATGAGATTAAACCTATCTTATTTTGCGATACTTCACATCGCATTGAAAGACAGAATGTAATAACAATTATTGTACCCAAAGGACCTGATTCAGTTGATTTTAAGCTAGTGAATACGCTTTCAAAGGGAGATATCGTCATTACGGGTGATTATGGGCTTGCGGCGATGTGTATTGCAAAAGGTGCATATGTCATGGATGCTAATGGAAAAGAAATGACATCTGATAACATAGACCAATTACTTACATTTCGATATGAAAGTGCTAAATTTAGACGTGCTGGTGGCAAATTAAAAGGGCCAAAAAAGCGAACGGAAAAAAATAATATTTCGTTCGAAATGAAATTTCGACAAATTTGTGAACACGCTATTCAAGCACGAAAAGAGAGGGACAAATAATGAACAATTCAGTTGATATAGTAAAATTATGTTCGGATTTTCCGATGGTTCAGCAATTAGTAGATGGAAAATATGTGCTTTGGATTAATAAAAAACGTAAAGTAGAGCATGCTATTTCGGTTGTATCAATGGAAGAAGTAGAAGAAGCTAAAGCGAGGTTAGAACGCTTTTCTTCATATTTAAAAGTAGCATTTCCTGAAACGAAAATTTCGAACGGTATTATTGAATCGGATATTAAGGAAATTGCAGCGATGAAAAGGTTAATTGAGGGGCGTCGTGCAATTAAAATTCCTGGCCGATTGATGCTAAAATGTGATCACGCCTTACCGATTTCAGGGTCCATTAAAGCGCGAGGTGGCATTTATGAAGTACTAAAGTATGCGGAAACGTTAGCGATAGAGCATGGTTATTTAAAAGTAACGGATAATTATGCGGTTTTGAACGAGCCGCATATGAGAAAATTTTTCAGCCAATACAAAATTGCAGTTGGTTCGACAGGCAATTTAGGGTTAAGTATTGGCATTATTAGTGCAAAACTAGGCTTTCATGTAACAGTTCATATGTCTGCTGAGGCTAAGAAGTGGAAGAAAGAGCTACTCCGTTCACTAGGTGTCGTCGTTGTGGAATATGAACAAGATTATAGTGTGGCTGTGGAAAGAGGACGGACAGAGGCGACAAACGATCCAATGTGTCACTTTGTGGATGATGAAAATTCAAAGGATTTATTTGTAGGATATGCTGTTGCCGCACTGCGATTAAAAGAGCAGTTAAAGGAACTGAAAGTAAACGTAGATGCAGATCATCCGTTATTTGTTTATTTACCGTGTGGTGTCGGTGGGGGACCAGGTGGCGTTGCGTATGGGCTCCAGCAAGTTTTCGGAGAGCAGGTGCACATTTTCTTCGGTGAACCGATGCAATCCCCATGTATGATGCTCGGAATGATGACAGGGCTTCATGACGGCATTTCAGTACAAGATATTGGGTTAACGAATGAAACAGAGGCGGACGGTTTAGCCGTAGGGCGTGCATCTAAATTTGTTGGTTCCATAATGGATACCGTTATAAGTGGATGTTATACAGTGGATGATAGTTTTCTATTTAGAAGTTTAAAAGCGATGTATGAACAAGAAAATATCTTTATGGAGCCCTCTGCGCATGCGGGGGTATTCGGTCCGATTCAATTAGTCTATGAAGGAAAAGAGTATATAGAAGCACATGACTTAGCAAATAAAATGCATAATGCTGTACATCTTGTATGGTCAACAGGGGGGAATATGGTACCTGAAGCGCTTCGTCAAATATACTTGAAAACAGAGAAATAGGAGTAACAGTGTGTTAGCATCATTCGTAATTGGCGCATTTATTGCGGCTGGCATTTTAGATTTAGTGTTACGTAAGAAATTTAATATCGAAACAAACAAAAAATTTTCTGACCAATTTTTAAATAAAGGGCATATGGTTTTTGAAATACTCATAGGTGTAGCATTTTTAATGTTTATTTCGACAAGTGGTGTTTCTGGAAAACAATTATATATATTACTATTTTTATTTTTCGCCATGCTATATGCCGTTCGAGCATTACTTGAACGACTACTTCAACGGGAAAAGAAGAAATATATCATTTCACTGATGTACGTAACGATTTGTCTTGTTAGTAGTATGGGGATTTTAGTAGTTATGTAGTCTTTAGTGCAAGAAAAAAGGGAAATGGATCATCCATTTCCCTTACTCGTTATTCGCCAATTTTTTCAGCTTGTATTTCTTCTACTGTTTGTTCTACTTCGGCACGTGTCATTTTTTCACGACCATCTTTCATCGCTTTTAATGTTTTATGTGCTAAAGCATGTGGGATTTTAGCGAATAAGTAAATCGTTCGTTTACTAGTGACGCTCTTCATATATTCGTCACCATAGCTTAACTGCTCATCTGCATAAGCAAATAAATCATCACGCGTCCAGCCTGTTGGGACAAAGCTAACACCACGGTCATCCATATCTTCCTCTTGGTTACGTAAAATGTTTACCGCTTGTAACCCGCGACCATAGCCAATAGCTAATTCGGGATCCGTAATTAAGCCCGTTTTCCATTCCCATAACTCTGAAAGCATGCGACCAACTAAGCCAGCAACATAATATGTATACTCATCTAAGTCTTCGCGTGTTTCAACATGCCAGTTGCGTTTGGCCCATTTACCCATACCCATCGCCATCTCTTCACAGGCAGCGAAAATAATTGGGCGAGCGCCAGCAGGGCAAAACTCAATCCAATCTTTCAGACGAAGCGTTACTTCTGGCATTTTTTCCTTTTCAGCACCTAAAAATTCAAAGTATTGTGTTTCATTGAATGGTTCTTTAAATAGGTGTTGTACATTCATTAAAATATCATGCTTGATATCATTGTCTACATCTTCATGATCTTCAATTTCGTCTAGTGCACGCATACAAAGATAAGCGGCACCTACGGCAAATTTCAATTCTTTCTCTAAAAATGTAATTGGGATGTAAAATGTACGGCTCGTTTCTTTGAGTACACGCATTGCATCTTTTTGCAGTGCTTTTTCGTTCATTGAGTGTTCCTCCAGTCTTTCATGCTTACCCTTTCTATCGTACCCCAAATTGCGTAAAAGATAAAATACAAAGTACAACAATCTCTCTAATAAAATGACGAATATTTTCTAGATACCACTAAAAATAAGGAAAAACAACATATCTTAATGTCCAATTCTATTGATTTGCGCTACAATATTAATAGGGAGATTGGGTGTTTTTTTCGGGGGATAGCCACCGTGTTTTCTTGGATATCCGCACGAAAAGAACAGTATTTCAATCAAGAAGTGTCTTTCTAATCTCGGAAAGTTGAAGGTGGACGAAGTGATGCGAAAAAATACATATATTTGTATTGATATTGAGGCGGCATTAATACGTGGTCGACAATACATGATTGAGCTAGGGGCTGTTAAATGGAATCCAGACGGTACAATGGACACATTTACACAGCTTATTCAGCCGTATAAATTTAAAAAATTAAATGCCCATATTCAAAAATTGACGGGAATTACAACGGAACAACTGTTAGAGGCACCGTCCTTTAAGGAAGCGATGTATACATTTAAACGTTGGTGTAAAGGGGATTGCATCTTTTTGACGTTTGGTGAGTTCGATCGAAAAGTATTTGAAGAGGAACTTGCGCGTAATTATATGAAAAGTGACTTCATCTTTCCGATGATCGATTTTCAACAAAAGTATATGATTGCTCATCATATAAAGGAACAACCTAGTTTAGCGGGATTAATGAAGCAATTAGGGCTAGAGGCGGAGGTACAGCACCGTGCACTTGCAGATGCGGATAGTTTACGCAAAATTTTTGAAGCAACGAACGGTGAATGGTTAATTGAACAGCAAAAAACTGATCATTTACGTGTTATTTTATCGAGTTTAAAGCCTACGGAAACACATTATGATTTAGTTTTATGTTCGATTGATTTGCAGGTACAACGGAATGGGATTGTCATGGAAAAGGTTTCGACAATCTATGAACAACTAGAATTTTCAGTTCATGAAGAACAGCGAACAAATAATGAAGGTGAAACGGAAATGGTGCAATTGACGACAATCCATCCGAGCGAAATCGCAAAGAACATGTTAACGCAGCTTGTACAAACAGTTGATAGTAAAGTGATTTTAACACGTGCAGGATTGCGTCCTTTATCCAAAGTTTTTCGCTTACATGGCTGTAGTATGCCTAAAACAGAGATGATGACATTGCAACAAATTTTACGTGATGAGGAAGCGGTTGCTCTTTTTTCTATGCAAGATGAGCCTGTACATGTATTCGAAGCGAAAATCTGTCATTTGTTAAAAAAATATGAGCATCTTCTTATTGAAGAATTTACAAAACGAGATTTATTTCCAAAAGAAACTATTGAACTGTAGTACAATTATGCCATACTATGGTGATTGGAAACGGTATCATTAGAAAAGGAGCAAGGTGAATGGTAAAAATAGTAGGTATTGATACTGGGGGTACACTCACAAAGCTTGCATATATGAATGAAGATGGAGCATTACTACTTGAAGTTTTCCCCTCAAATGAGATGGAACTTGTGAAACAGTGGCTAGACCGACACCCGCAAATTGAAACAATTGGGGTGACCGGAGGACGTATTGAACAATTACGTGATATTTTACAAACAACTAAATCCATTCATTATATTGTAGAATTTGAAGCGACACTAAAAGGAGTCCGTTACTTGCTTGAAAAAGAGGGACATCACATTGAACGTAGTGTCATTACAAATATAGGTACTGGTACATCCATTCACTATATGGACGGGAACTCTCATGCTCGTGTTAGTGGAACAGGAATAGGTGGAGGTACACTTGTAGGGTTAGCTGGGTTATTAACAGGCATTACAGATTTTGAGGAAATTAAATCGCTTGCAGCGCATGGAAATCGTGGGTTTATTGATTTATTAGTAAAAGATATTTATCAAGGAATGGATACACCAATTGACGAGAATTTAACGGCTAGTAATTTCGGCAAAATAGGGATTACAGAAGTAGTCAATCATCCGAAAGAAGATGTATTAGCGACTGTACAAGGGCTTGTTGGGGAAGTGTTGACAACATTAAGTATTCAAGTGGCTGAAGAGCGAAAGGTCGAGCATATCGTGTTTATCGGTTCCACGTTAACCGACAACGAAAATCTCAAAAAAGTGCTTTCATACTATACAACTTTAAAAAAGCATACACCTATCTTCTTAGAAGATTCTGGATTTTCCGGGGCGGTTGGTGCATTACTGAATATTATGGAATATAGGAATCAACATTAAATGCTTAGCTAGTAAACAAAATGTCTGTTTACTAGCATTTTTATTTACACACATAAAAAAGAAGCGTAGAATGAGTAATGCTATTATTTACTTAGGTAAATAAATATGGAGGGATGAGAATGAATCCACTATTTCATACGTTTTTTCAACAATATCGTTATTTAGTCAATCATTTAAATGATGTATTGAAAGAGCATGGTTTATATAGCTCGCAATGGACGATTTTATTTGTGTTAAAAGAGCGGGGCCCCATGACTTTAACGGCTATTTGGAAGTATTTAAATGTAGAAGCGCCAACTGTTACACGAACTGTTACAAGACTCGAAACATTAGGGCTTGTCAGACGAGAAGAGGGAACGGATCGTCGTGAAAAAATTGTTCATTTAACAGAGCAAGCGCTGGCGTTAATGCCAGCAGTCGAACAATCGGTGCTTGAATTTGAAAGGAAGATGACCGTCCATTTAACTGATGAAGATACAATACAACTGATGGAATTGCTACAGAAGATGAAAGGTTGATTGTTTTGGAAGTAAAAAATCAAATATTTACGAAGCGTTTTATCGCGCTGTTTTTAACGAATCTGTCTATCTTTTTAATATTTTACGCACTGATCGCGACATTACCGCTTTATGTAACGGGGGATTTAGGACGAACAGATGATGATGCTGGCTTACTTGTAACGGCTTTTTTAATTTCTGCTATTATTGTCCGACCATTTAGCGGAAAGTTACTTGATTTGTACGGCAAGAAAAAAATGCTTGTATTAAGCGTTTTATTGTATTTAGCTTGTACAATTCTCTATCTGTTTGTTCAGCCCTTTGCTATTTTACTAGTATTACGTTTTTTTCAAGGGGTTTGGTTTAGTATTGCGACAACCGCTGCGGGGGCGCTTGCGGCAGATATTGTGCCGAAAGAACGAAAAGGAGCAGGGCTTGGTTATTATACAATGTCCACCAATTTAGCCGTTGTCATTGGGCCGTTTATTGGGTTATTAGTTGTGCAGGCAGTATCGTTTAAACTGTTATTTATCGTGTTATCAGTCATCGGATTAGTAGGCTGTTTAATTGCGTTAACGATACAGACAAATGATTTAGTTGTACCAGCAGTAGAGGACCGCCGACTTCATTTTACATTTGATGATTTATTTGAGCGAAAAGCATTGCCTATCGCATTTTTAGCTGCTTTGCTTGCGTTATCTTATTCGAGTGTCCTATCGTTTATTTCGATTTATGCAGAACAACAAGATATGCTAACGGTGGCGAGCTATTTTTATGCGGTATTCGCAGCGGCGATGCTCATTACGCGTCCTTTTACAGGTAAACTATACGATCAAAAGGGACCTCGATTCGTTATGATTCCATCGTTTATTATTTTCTCAGTAGGGCTATTTTTATTAGCTTTTATGACAAGTGCTTGGCAGTTTATCGTGGCTGCAATTTGTATTGGGATTGGCTACGGCACATTAACGACAAGCATGCAATCTCAGGCTGTTCAATCGGCGTTACAAAATCGTAGTGGTTACGCCACAGCAACGTATTTTACATTATTCGATAGCGGAATCGCAGTAGGTTCATATGTACTGGGATTACTTGCTGTCACATTTAGCTATCAAATGGTTTATATGTTTTGTGGGTTATTATTAGTAATAAATATGGTTTTCTATATAGGTTTTTCAAACAAAACGAGTGCGAGATAGCGCTCGTTTTGTTTATGTAGGATAACTGGATTATTTCTGGTTTTGAATCGCTTGCCGAGCTAATGCATCCGCGGCTTTATTTTGATTATCTGGAATCCATTTAATAAAAAATAAATCAATTTCCTCGATTAACTGTAAGGCGCGAGCTAAATACGGTTTAAATTCCTCGTTTTTTACATAAGCTTTTTCGACGGAGCTCACGACAATTTTAGAATCGGAACGCATGGAAATCAGATTTGAACCAAGCTTCACCGCTTCTTCAAGCGCACGTACAAGTGCAGTAAATTCCGCGATATGATTATTTGTCACGCCAATATATTCGCTTATTTTAATTTGATGACCTTCCCCTTTAATGTATATGCCAATGCCACTTTTCCCGAGATTGCCAGCACTTGCTGCATCAATGTAAATTTCTAACATCCACTTTCTCCAATTCTTCTTTTTGTATATTATAGCAAAAAAGAAATGACCTCAAAATGTCTAGTGTCCATTTTATACTGATGGACTTCATCGGTTAGGCAATGTACTATTGAATAGTATTCCTCAAATATGGTAGAATAATTAATTAAAACAAAAAAACTTACAGGAGGGCGCTGATGAATAAAGTATCGGTGATGGAAGAAATTGATGCATTAACAGACACATATTGTACAGATTGTCTTGTCATCCGCGACCTTCGAAAAACGCGGGGGAAAACAGGAGCGCATCTTTTCTGTATTACACAATGTACAGTAGGGGAGCAATTGCAGTTTTTAGGGAAAGAACTAATGAAAGTAAAAGATGATATGGCATAAATAAAGGACTAACTTCACAAAGTTAGTCCTTTCATATTTCCTTCATTTACACTAAGCTGAGACAGCCGTATACTCTAGTAAATCTTGATAGTATTTATTTAATGACGAAGCAGATACACCGAAGCTCTCAGAGATTTCTTTCACTGTAAATGCTTTTCCTTCGAATAGACCGCGGTCTTGACCGAAACGAATAGCACCAGCCGCAATAGCAGCTGCTTTACGTGCTTTTGGTTGTTGTTCGATTAAGTAGTCTTCTAATGCAACGATTAATGCTTCACTATTACGGTTATGCTCTGCTAAGAAGTTTTTCGTTTGCTCTAATACATCTTGCTCAAACGTTGTAAACTCTTCACCTGCATAGCCACCAGCAACTAAGCTTGTCCATAATGCCAAATGGTTGTCTTTTAAGAATGTAAGTGCATCTTGCTCTTGATTTGCAAACGTCTTTGCGAAGTTCTCAAATACTTTTGTATGCTCAGCAGGGAAGAAGATCATTGTCGATACAGCTAATACATGATCTACTTGTTCTGAACCATCTGGTAATAAGAATGCAAACACATACATGCCTTCAGGAATTGGCTTATTGTTTTCGCGACGAATCATATAGGTTTTGCCAGTTAATGCATGAGCCGCTTTAAAATAACGTTCTTCTACAGTTTCTACGATACCGATGAAAATCTCAGGCGATTGCCATTGTTCTAACAATGAGGCTGTTTGCGGGCGCAATGTGCGTTTTGTTTGTCGCTTTAAATAATTTGTCCAAATGTCTGGGCGTTGGTGGAAGAAAAATTCATCTAGTACAACCGCTTCGATTAATTCACGTTGTAATTTTCCGTTCATCGCAGGTGACCATTTCTTCACTAATTCAATGTATTCGCGAATGTCTTTTCTCTCTGGATATACAGCATAAAAAGTTTGTAAAGTACTTTCAATTTCCTCATTAACTAAGCTTTTTACATCTACTTGCTGCTTACCTTCACAACATTTTTTATATTTTTTATTGCTACCGCATGGGCACAAATCATTACGTCCTACCATGTAAAACACTTCCTTTGTTTATTTAATAAAAATATGAGAGAAATTATAACTACTTAATAATAACGTCAGTTTGTTGTTAAGAAAAATGAAAGTATATTTCAAACATTGTGACATTTGCTTGCTATTAACTAATCTATGTTTTTTCTAGCGAATATATGACAGTATCGATAGATATGTTTATTTTTCATGAGGAAGAAATAGAGAGCGTTTGTTCTAATTTCTAAAATAAAAACAGCCTAAGTGCTATCCTTAAGCTGTTTCTTTATGTGTTGTTGAGCGTTTATTCATATAACGTGTTAAATACATTTGTTCAAATTGAGCTATTAAAGTCCCACATAAAATAAGAGCACCGCCAATGAAGAGTTGGGGTGTTAATACTTCACCGATAAATATCATTGCAAAAACAGCTGCGAAAATCGGCTCCAATGAAAAAATGAGTCCTGTATGCGTAGGCGATGTGTACTGTTGTGCAACAGATTGTGCGATAAAACAAAATGCTGTACAAATAACGCCTAATCCTAAAATAGCAATCCAGCTCGTTGACGTGGAAGGCAGTGTAGGGGATTCATAGAGGAATGTGAGAATCAAACCGAATAATCCTGCAAATCCTAATTGATAAGTGCCGTATGAAATAGAATCAACCGATTTTGTAAATTGACTATTAAGAATGAGGTAAACTGCATAAGCAACTGCTGCGATTGCAATTAAAACATCCCCTTGCTTAAATGATAGGGAATCTTTTAGTGTGAGTACGGATATACCGAACATCGTAATGATAATAGCAATCGTAACGGCCCTTGATGGCAATTTACGATCTAAGAAACTAGAAAAAATTGGTACTAATACAACCGTTAAGCTTAAAATAAAACCAGCGTTAGATGCAGTGGTTGTTTGTAATCCGAATAAACTTAATGCGAAAACAGTAAATAGTAAGAAGCCTTGGATACCGGCAAATCCTAATGTTTGTATATTGATGTTCCTCATTTTTTTGTAAAAGATGAGCCCAGCCACAACGAAGGCGATTGAACATCTTAGAGCGACGATGTTATATGTATCGAGTGTTTCAAGCCCCATCGTCATAAATGTATAGCTCAACCCCCAAAACATCGTAACGATTACCATCAATAAATTTGCTTTGTTTTGTAAACTCATCCTTTCACCACCATAAAAAACTGTTATAACACAACTATATAAGGAGCATTGTGATTAGTAAAACGAATGTTTATAATGGTTAACATGAAAGAAATTCATGGATGATTAAAAAATAGGGGTACATACATAATGAGTTTGATTAAATACGAAATTTTGCAAACGGTTGCAGAAGTACAAAGTTTTACAAAAGCGGCGCAGCAATTAGGATTAACGCAGTCAGCCATTAGCCATGCGATATCAAGTTTAGAAAAAGAATTTGGCTTTCCCCTCATTCACCGTAGTCGTACAGGAGTAAAACTAACAACTGATGGGCAAACAATGCTGTTAGCGATGCGGAAAGTGTTACAAGCAGAAGAACTGCTTCAACAACAAGCTGCGCATATTACAGGAGTGACAAAGGGGACGGTACGAATTGGGTTAATCTCTAGTATTTCGACAAAATGGATGCCTAGCATTATTAGAGTGATGGAACAAAGGTATCCAGGTATAAAAATTGAGTTACGCGAAGGCGATTATTATGAAATCGAACAGTGGCTTGTGAGCGGAGAGATTGATTGTGGCTTTTTAAATCGAGCGAGTTTTAAACAGTTTCGATATATACCACTCATTAAAGACCCGCTTATGTGTATTGTGTCATCAAACAGCCCCTTATATGAGCAAAAGCTAATTGATTTAAAGGAAATAGAAAATGAACATTTTATTATGCCTTCTTATAAAGGAACGAATGATGTCATTGCCATGTTTGAAAAGCATACTATTAAACCGAATATTCGTTTTGAACTATTCGATGAATCAGGTATTATTTCAATGGTTGAACATCATCTCGGTGTATCCATTTTACCAAAGCTTGTTTTAACAGGACTACCAAGTAATGTTCGAGCGATCCCATTTAAACAAGAAACGTTTCGTATCATAGGGTTATCGACAACATATAATATTTCGCCTGCTACAGAAAAGTTTATGGAAGTTTTAATGGAATGGTTAGAGGGAAATAACGGCATCGATTATTTATTGAAGGGGGCGTACTAAATAGAAGTGCTTGTGGTAAGGGGAGAGGTTGCAAACGTAAATGTTATTACAAAAAAACACCGGTATAAGCCGGTGTAACATTACTCTTTAAATACATTTGAAGCTTGTGGTCCACGATTTCCTTCAATTATATCAAAGGAAACAGGTTGTCCTTCCTCTAGTGTACGGAATCCTTCTCCACGAATACCAGTGAAGTGTACGAAAACGTCTTCACCATTATTACATTCAATAAACCCGTAGCCTTTTTCGTTATTAAACCACTTTACTTTACCTTGGTGCATGAGCGTTCTCCTCCCATACTTACAGATATAATTGTTGTTATCGCAAAATTAAGACAATTACCTTTAAAATATACAGGAACATTTAAAAACTGTCAACAAATTGGCTATATTTTAATCATTTAGGGCGCTTGTAATCGTCGGATATTGTATATAATAAAGTTTGATTACACTTGAAAGTAGGGGGCAACATGACAATCACAAAGCCACTAACAGATTTAGAAATCGCTAATCATGCAACAATGCAAGTGATTACGAAAATTGCTGAAAAGGTAAATATTCCAGAAGATGCATTAGAGCAATATGGTCGCTACAAAGCGAAAGTAGATCCAACTAAAATCCCTGGCAAAGCAACAGATAAGGTCGTTCTTGTTACAGCAATCAACCCAACGCCAGCAGGAGAAGGGAAATCAACTGTTACAGTAGGGTTAGCTGATGCATTAAGTCAGCTGAATGAAAATGTTATTGTAGCACTTCGTGAGCCGTCACTTGGTCCTGTGATGGGAGTTAAAGGTGGTGCTACAGGTGGTGGATATGCACAAGTATTACCGATGGAAGATATTAACTTACATTTTACCGGCGATTTCCATGCTATTTCGACAGCAAACAACGCGTTATCTGCTCTTATCGACAATCATATCCATCAAGGGAACGCTTTAAACATCGACCCACGTCGAATTTTGTGGAAACGCGTTGTGGATTTAAATGACCGTGCATTACGTAAAGTCGTTGTTGGATTAGGTGGCGCGGTACAAGGTGTACCACGTGAGGATGGCTTTGATATCACGGTAGCGTCTGAAATTATGGCGGTATTTTGTTTAGCGACAAGCTTAGAAGATTTAAAAATCCGCTTATCGAATATTGTCATTGGTTATACGTATGACCGTGAGCCTGTATTTGTACGTCAATTAGGTGTAGAAGGTGCATTAACGTTATTACTAAAGGATGCATTCAAGCCAAATTTAGTCCAAACGATTGAAGGCACACCAGCACTCATTCACGGGGGACCATTTGCGAATATAGCACATGGCTGTAACTCGATTGTAGCGACACAAACGGCACGTAAATTAGCGGATATTGTCATCACAGAGGCTGGGTTTGGTGCGGATTTAGGCGCTGAAAAATTCTTGAATATTAAAGCGCGTCAAGGTGGCTTTAAACCGGCTGCAGTAGTCATTGTAGCGACTATTCGTGCGTTAAAAATGCATGGTGGGGTAGCAAAAGATGTATTAGCTACGGAAAATGTAGCAGCCTTGAAACAAGGTATGTCGAACTTAGCGAAACATGTAGAAACTGTACGTGCCTTTGGTGTAGAGCCAGTTGTTGCATTAAACCGCTTCATTACAGATACAGAAGCAGAACTTGACACTGTATTAACATGGGCGAAAAATGAAGGCATTCGTATCGCCCGTACAAATGTATGGGAAGAGGGCGGAAAAGGCGGCATTGAGCTTGCCAAAGAAGTATTAGACGTATTAGCTGAGCCAAACGACTTCCATCATTTATACGAGCTACAAGAGTCCATTGAAGAGAAAGTAACGAAAATTGTGCAAACGGTCTATGGTGGAAGCGGTGTACAATTTACAGACACTGCGAAAAAGCAAATCGCACAGATTGAGAAATTTGGTTGGGATGTACTGCCAGTATGTATGGCGAAAACACAATATTCGTTATCAGATCAAGCAACATTACTTGGTCGCCCTGAAAACTTTACAGTTACGATTCGTGAAATTATTCCAAAGTTAGGTGCGGGCTTCTTAGTGTGTTTAACAGGGGATATTATGACGATGCCAGGGTTGCCAAAGCAACCAGCAGCACTACGAATGGATGTAGATGCAGAAGGGAATGCGGTTGGGTTATTTTAAGGGAAAAGCGCGGGAGAAAATCGCCCGCGTTTTTTCTGTTTCTAAAGAGGTAGAGGTTAAAATTGTTTTTAACTTGATATTCTTATAGTAGAAACTCTTTTAGATTGAGTAATAGAGAATTTAATATAGAACTAAATCTATTATTTTTATTGAATAAAAAGAGATAAATATCTTTATTTAAATGCTGGTTTTTTTGAATAGATGCAAATATAATGAGAGATGTGTTTTAATTAAGTAACAAGCTATTACTCCTTGAAATTAGTGAGCTTTTATATAGTAAAATAAAAAGAAAATTATTTTATAAAAACTATTGACGAATTTTAAAAGAGGTTGTAATATAGTAAATGTCGCTACGGTGACTGCAACGAAATGAACTTTGAAAACTGAACAAGCAAAACGTTAACAATAAACGTTTCTGAATAAGAAACGAAATTTTGGACATCAAACATGATGCCAGCAAATTTGAGCTTACTCAAATTCTTTTATGGAGAGTTTGATCCTGGCTCAGGACGAACGCTGGCGGCGTGCCTAATACATGCAAGTCGAGCGGACTTTCATTTGATGCTTGCATCAGCTGAAAGTTAGCGGCGGACGGGTGAGTAACACGTGGGCAACCTGCCCTGTAGTTTGGGATAACTCCGGGAAACCGGGGCTAATACCGAATAATACTTTCTAACTCATGTTAGAAAGTTGAAAGATGGTTCTGCTATCGCTACAGGATGGGCCCGCGGCGCATTAGCTAGTTGGTGAGGTAACGGCTCACCAAGGCGACGATGCGTAGCCGACCTGAGAGG